>QMLJ01000320.1 GCA_003643935.1 Deltaproteobacteria bacterium
ACCATTAGAGATTAACTTAGCAATATACTTTGGCAGTAAATTCCTTTGATCGTCTAGTTTTTTGGAAGGAGGATATATGGAAATGGCAGGTGGAAACTGGGGTAAAGTTTTAAAGGTAAATCTCATTGATGGCAGATCTGAGGAGATTACTATTGAAGAAAGATTATACCGTGATTTTCTCGGAGGGAGTGGCCTGGCCGCCAAGTTGTTTTTTGATAATAAGGGATGGGAGGTAGATCCTCTATCCCCAGAAAACCCATTCATGATCATGCTTGGACCTCTATCTGGACTTGTACTTCCTGGTGTATCCAGGTTATCGATCTGTGCAAGGTCTCCGCTCACGAAGATCTGGGGTGAATCATGCATGGGTGGACATTTTGCCCCACAGCTCAAGGGAACAGGCTACGATGGTATCATAGTGACAGGGGCGTCAGAGAAGCCAGTCTATCTGATGGTCACCGAGAAAGGAGCTGAGATCCGCGATGCATCACATCTGTGGGGCAAGGATACCTACGAGACAGAGGACATACTCAAAAAGGAGGCTGGGAGCAAGCTTGCCCAGGTAATTTGCATAGGCCCTGCAGGGGAAAACCTGGTGAAGTATGCCTGTGTAATGAATGACAAGGGCTCTACCTCGGGTCGCGGTGGCATGGGGGCTGTGATGGGCTCAAAAAAACTGAAGGCCGTTGTGGCTCTGGGGAAGCTGAAGCCCCCTGTTGCGGATGAAGAGGGGCTTAAGCAAATCCGCAAGAGGTTGAACGAAGCCATCAAATACAGCCTGGTTGCCGAGAGTCTGAGATCCTTTGGATCAAACGTGCATATGACATACGGGATGGCCATAGGTGATGTGCCTGTTAAGAACTGGCGAGAGGCGATGTGGGATGACGGTCCGGAAAAGCTAGGTGGTACTGCCGTGGCAAAGACCATACTCCAGAAAAATCGCTCCTGCTATGGATGTTCCGTTGGGTGCAAGCGCATTACCAGGGTTGAATCCGGTCCCTTTGCAGCAAGCCTGGGACCGGGGCCGGAGTACGAGGCTGCTGTATCCCTGGGTACCCTACAGCGTATGAGTAACCTGGAGGCTAATAACAAGGCAAACGAGCTCTGCGACCGCTATGGCATGGATGTCATCTCCACGGGTAGCACCATTGCCTATGCCACCGAGGCCTATGAAAGTGGTATACTAACAGATAATGAGACAGGTGGTATAAAGCTCGGATGGAACCAGCCTGAGACCCTGATCGACTTGATCAAAAAAATAGCCTTTCGGGAGGGGGTAGGAGATATCTTGGCCGAGGGTACAAGGGCCATATCAGAAAGGTACGGCGGCAAGGAGTTTGCCATACACGTGAAGGGCCTGGAGTGTCCCATGCACGACCCAAGGGCGCTCTGGGGCATGGCGCTTACATACGCCACCAGCATAAGAGGTGCGTGCCACTGCTCTGATACCAACCTCTACGCGGACATGGGCCTACTTGATCACAAGGACATGGGCTTAAAGAGATCATGGCCATTTAAAACCGAGGGAAAGGCTATTCAGACCATTGCAGGACAGACCAAGTGCGTGCTGGCCAACTCTGCCCTTATATGCGAGTTCATGCTGGCATCTATCTGCGGGGGCATGCAGGAAATGGTGGATATGCTCAACCCTGTAACCGGTTTTGATTACACAATAGAAGAGCTGACCAAGGTGGGAGAACGCATCTGGTATATAAAGAGGGCATTAGGTAACCTGTGTGGTGCTACGCGTGAAGATGACAGGGTCCCCAGGCGCATACTCGAACCCCATATCGAAGGGGATACGTCTAACCTTACAACTATACTGTATCCTATGAACATGACTATGGGACCAACGGGGAGGTTGCTGGCCAAAATTGGTAGCGAGAAATTGATGAATGTCGTAAGAAAGGTCGAAAACAAGTTCCTTTTCCCCAACCTATATAAGGTGATGAAAACAACAGGTAAATTGTTTGGACTCTCTGGCAACAAAAAAAGGAAGGTTCCATTTGACAAGATGATCGAGGAATATTACAGACTGCGCGACATAGATGACAAGGGCCGTCCCAGTAGAGAACGCCTGGAATCACTGGGGCTTGGGGATGTTGCAGATACACTTTTCTCAGGTCCCCTCGCGTAAAGGGGGGTACGTGTAATGGATCATTCAGCTATGTACCTTTCTTTTTTCATTATAGGACACCTGGGCCTTTCAGGTAGAGGCTTTATACGTGTCGGCTGGGTTCAGTATCTCTTGCACAAGTTGTATGCTGTTTTAGAGCCCACGATCCTCAGGATAACTGATTTCGTTTTTTCCATTAAGCTTCTCACAGATACTGTTGCAGGAAGGGAAATACTCAAGCTTGTAGCAACGGCAGCCTGGGCATTACCGCATGGTGTTGTGATTACAACCGAGGCAGCTGAGAGGGTCATAGATTTCATAATGGAGACCGAATATGCAAATGGAGCCAAGCTGGCTGTTGGCCCATGCGTATGCCAGAGGGCCTTACATAGGTGGAAAGAACCCTCCATGAAAGATATGGTAGTATTGTATGGTGCAGACATATACTATCATCTTAAGTTAGGGTACAGGCTTATTAATGCTGATGAAGCCAAAGACATGTTGAGAAGGTTTCACAAAGTAGGTC
>QMLJ01000027.1 GCA_003643935.1 Deltaproteobacteria bacterium
AATTGGAGGAAAATGATATCGAGCTGATTCGTAAATTGTTACCAAATGACGAAGAGCTCAGGCGTCTGTGGACAGAGCACCTAGATCTCGAGAAAAAACTGGATCAGTTTAACAAAAAGCATTACCTTTCGAGCGAAGAAGAAATGAAGCGTAAGGAGATTCAGAAGCTCAAGCTGGCCGGCAAAGACAGAATAGAGGAGATACTGAGTAAATACAGAAAAGGGACATGATAATTTATAGGTTGGCCATAGATATGAAGGGGTTTGGAGTATGACCAAGATTAAAGGTGCAGAGGCTTTTATAGAGACTTTGAGACGCGAAGGGGTAAGACATATATTCGGTTACCCAGGTGGTGCTGTGCTTGATATCTTTGACGTTATAATGGATGTCAAGGACATAAAATTTATATTGAGCAGACATGAGCAGGGTGCTGTACATGCGGCAGATGGTTATGCAAGGTCTAGCGGGAGGGTAGGGGTATGCCTGGTAACGTCAGGACCTGGTGCAACGAATACGGTGACAGGTATAGCAACAGCCTACATGGACTCCATCCCCATAGTAGTCTTTACCGGCCAGGTGCCGACCCATCTTATAGGTAATGATGCCTTCCAGGAGGCGGACGTGGTGGGTATCACAAGGCCATGCACAAAGCACAACTACCTGGTGAAAGACGTTACTGATCTACCCAGGATAGTAAAAGAGGCCTTTTACATTGCAAGGACAGGCAGGCCCGGTCCGGTGCTGGTTGACCTACCAAAGGATGTCATGAATGCAACGATAAAGTTTCAATATCCCGAGGACGTGTCTCTTCAAGGCTACAAGCCCGTTTACAAGGGACATGCAGGTCAGATCAAAAAGCTCGTGGACCTTGTATTGAAGAGTAAACAACCGGTTATCTATGCAGGCGGTGGTGTTATACATTCCAATGCCTCGGAGGAGCTGAGGAAGTTTGCCCATCTCACGCGTATACCTGTTACCACAACGCTCATGGGCCTAGGTGCCTTTCCCTCTGATGACCCTCTTTCTTTGGGTATGCTGGGCATGCACGGTACCTACCGCGCCAACATGGCAGTGACCTACACGGATTGTCTTATAGCCATAGGTGCAAGGTTTGACGATAGGGTGACCGGAAAGATAGATGAGTTCGCACCAAAGGCAAAGATCGTACACGTGGATATTGATCCTACCTCCATAAGCAAGAATGTAAAGGTAGATATCCCGGTTGTGGGAGACTGCAAGCTGGTCCTAAAGGATATAATAAAGGCCCTTGAGAGGAGGCAAGAGGAGGTAAAAGAACTTGCGAAACGCCTGGATACTTGGCATGGACGCATAGAAGAGTGGGAAAGCAAGTATCCATTAAGATACAACAAGGGTAGTAAGATAAAGCCAGAGTACGTGGTGGAGGTGTTGGATAAGCTTACCCCAGAGGATACCATTGTATCAACGGAGGTTGGCCAGAACCAGATGTGGGCTGCCCAGTTTTATAAGTTCAGAATGCCAAGGCTGTTCCTTACATCAGGTGGTCTTGGTACAATGGGCTATGGTTTCCCCGCGGCAATAGGTGCACAGGTGGCCTTCCCAAGGCGTACAGTAGTAGACATAGCTGGTGATGGTTCCATACAGATGAACATACAGGAGCTTGCAACAGCAGTACAGTATGGGCTTCCGGTCAAGGTTATAATCCTGAACAACAGTTACCTGGGTATGGTCAGACAGTGGCAGGGCCTCTTTTACAAGAAACGCTACTCTCACACATCCCTTGCCGTATCTCCTGATTTTGTCAAGCTGGCCGATGCATACGGTGCCAGGGGCATACTTGTTGAGGAATCATCGGATGTCGAGGATGCCATAAAAGAGGCGTTAAAGATAAAGGGTCCTGTATTGGTGGATTTCCACGTGGATCCCGAGGAAGATGTATATCCCATGGTTCCGGCTGGTGCCCCGGTCTCAAAGATGTTACTGGTATGAGGTGATGAGATGAGGCATGTTATCTCTGTTCTTGTGGACAATGAGGCAGGTGTTTTATCAAGGGTTGCAGGGCTTTTCTCAGGCAGGGGATTTAACATAGAGTCACTTTCCGTTGCCCCCACACTGAATCCGGAAAAGTCCAAGATGGTCATAACAACAAGAGGTAACAACGAGTTAATAGAGCAGATCATAAAACAGCTCAACAAGCTTATAAATGTTATAAAGGTAGTGCACTACAAGGGCAAGGAATTTGTTGAAAGGGAGATGATACTCGTAAAGGTAAACGCCAGGGAAGATAGCAGGGCGGAGATACTAAGGATAGTAGACATCTTCAGGGCAAAGGTGGTGGATGTCTCACCCAAGTCTTACACCTTAGAGCTTACTGGTGACAGGGATAAGCTGGAGGGTTTTATAGACCTGCTAGCTCCCATGGGGATAGTGGATTTTGTACGCACCGGTGCAGTGGTTATTGAGAGGGAACAAAAGAAGAGGAGGTTGTAATAATGAAGGTGTATTATGACAAGGATGCAGACATTTCTTTGATACGGTCAAAAAAGGTGGCTGTCCTGGGTTACGGATCACAGGGGTTTGCCCACTCGAATAATCTCAAGGACTCTGGCGTGGAAGTGGTAGTTGGTCTGCGCGATAAGAGCAAGTCCAGGAAGAAGGCAGAGAAGGCAGGGTTAAAGGTGATGAACGTGGCAGATGCCACGCGGTGGGCAGATGTAATCATGATACTGATACCAGACGAGCTGCAGGCACACGTCTACAGGACCGAGATAGGCCCGAATCTGAAGGAGGGTAAGTACCTTGCCTTTGCACATGGTTTCAACATACACTACTCACAGATTGTACCCCCTGACGGTGTAAGTTGCTTCATGGTGGCGCCCAAGTCACCGGGTCACATGGTTCGCTACGAGTATACCCAGGGAAGGGGAGTGCCTATGCTCATAGCAATAGAGAAGGATGTAAAAGGTGACACAAAGGACCTGGCACTTTCCTACGCTTCTGCCATTGGTGGTGGAAAGGCCGGTGTGCTGGAGACTACCTTTAAAGAAGAGACAGAGACTGACCTTTTCGGTGAACAGGTTGTACTGTGCGGTGGGGTTACATCGCTAGTTACCGCAGGTTTCGAGACGCTCGTGGAAGCTGGTTATGCACCTGAGATGGCATACTTTGAATGCCTGCACGAATTGAAACTCATCGTTGACCTCATCTACGAGGGCGGTATCTCCAACATGAGGTACTCGATAAGTAACACCGCCCAGTACGGTGACATCACAAGGGGGCCGATGATAATAGACGACAGGGTCAGGCAGACCATGAAAAATATACTTGCTCAGATCCAGGATGGTAGCTTTGCAAGGGAATGGATACTTGAGAATATGTCAGGCAGGCCGGTCTTTAATGCACTAACAAAGAAAGGGGCCGAGCACCAGATTGAGAAGGTCGGAGAGAAACTCCGTGCCATGATGCCCTGGATAGCAAAGGACAAGAAAGTAGACAAGAAGGCAAACTAAAGGTGCTGATAAGGAAAGAGGGTATCCCTTACATAGGGGTATCCACCCTTTTTTCATGGTCTCTCTCAAGGACACGTCTTGGGTATATAGGATGGGTCCCTGCTTTATTTACCACCTATTTCTTCCGTGATCCCAAGCGTTACATACCAGATGGTGATGGGCTCATACTCTCACCTGCAGACGGAAGGGTTATAGGTGTCTTAAGCACATCAGAGGAACTCGTTGGCCCTTGTTTCAAGGTATCCATATTCATGTCCATATTCAACGTGCATATAAACCGTGCTATTGTAGACGGAGTGGTCGTAGGCAAACGCTACAGGCCAGGCGAATTTCACCTTGCCTTCTTGGGTAAAAAGACAGATGCGAACGAAAGGATGATCCTTTACGTGGAAAACAGCGCAGGTGTCTTCAGGGTGGACCAGGTTGCAGGCCTGGTGGCACGAAGGATAGTGTGCTGGCCGGGGATAGGAGACAGGTTGTCCAAAGGCCAAAGAATCGGCCTCATACAATTTGGCTCTCTCCTGGAGTGTTATATCCCGTCCAGCATAGCAATTTCAGTGAAAAAAGGTGATAGGGTACAAGCAGGACAGTCTGTCTTAGGGAGGTACATGGTATGAGTAGGTTCAGGAAAAAGAAAGATAGTAAAAAACGCAGGGTACCGTTATTGCCTAACCTAATCACGACAATGAGCCTGTTCTTCGGGCTATATTCCATTTATTATTCACTGAACAGTAATTTTTATAGGGCTGGAGTTTTTATTCTGATTGCTGCTTTTATGGATGGTATTGATGGAAGGGTGGCAAGGGTCACGGGTACAACTTCTCTTTTCGGTAAGGAGTATGATTCCCTATCTGACTTGGTGGCTTTTGGAGTAGCACCGGCACTCATGGTATACCTTTGGGGTATATATGTGTATGCCAGGTTAGGGTGGCTTACTACCTTTCTCTTCGTGGCTTGCGGTGCATTGAGGCTTGCCAGGTTCAATACCATGGAATCAAGCACCATCACTTTCACTGGCCTGCCTATACCCATGGCAGCGATTCTGCTTGCCACAACCATTATGCTTGGTCGCGTGATAGGTCCTGTCCCCCCCGTGGTGATACTTGTAATGGTGTACATACTCTCTTACATGATGGTAAGCAATATTATGTACCCGAGTTTCAAACATATGCCCTATTTAAAGGCCCATCCCTTTCAACTCCTTGTTGCAGGAGTGCTCTTGATTATGGTAATAGCTGCTGCTCCTGAGGTCATGCTGTTTATCCTCGTGAGTATATTTGTTGCTGCAGGACCTCTGTATGAGACAGTAAGGTTTGTTAAGGGGTATAAAAAGGAGAGGTCGGATGGGAGAGATGAAGCAGTTGCTGGAGAAGATAGTAATCTTTGACACGACCCTGAGGGATGGGGAACAATCTCCAGGTGCAAGCATGAATACCCACGAGAAGGTTCTCGTGGCAAAGCAGCTTGAAAGCCTGGGAGTGGACAAGATTGAGGCAGGTTTTCCGGCATCATCCCCGGGTGATTTCGATGCGGTGAGGGCAGTCAGCCAAAGCGTTAGTACTCCCATAGTGGTGGGTCTATGCAGGACAAGGCCTGAAGATATCGCTAGGGCGTGGGATGCCGTGAAAGAAGCCAAGAATCCTGGCCTCCATACTTTTATTGCCACTTCTGACATACACATGAAGTACAAGCTCAAGATGACGAGAGAACAGGTCTTGAAAGCGGTTGAGGAGGCAGTGGGTAACTGTAGTAAATTGTGCAAGAGCGTTGAGTTCTCAGCAGAGGATGCAACTCGTTCGGACAGGGATTTCCTGGTCGATGTGTTTAATACAGCCCTCAATGCAGGTGCTGACACCATAAATATACCTGATACCGTAGGCTACACAACGCCTCAGGAATTTTATGACCTGGTACAATACATCAGAGATCGGCTACATCCAACAGAGGACATAACCATATCCGTGCACTGTCACAATGACCTGGGACTGGCAACTGCCAATTCTCTATCTGCTATACTTGCAGGTGCCAGGCAGGTGGAGTGTACGATAAACGGGATAGGTGAAAGGGCGGGTAATACCTCCTTGGAAGAGGTGGTCATGACCCTTAACGTGAGAAAAGATCGTTATCCGTTCTACACGGACATAGACACAACGCAGATATATCCGGCATCCAAGCTGGTGTCTCATATAACCGGTATAGCCGTTCAACCAAACAAGGCCATTGTCGGCGCTAATGCGTTTGCACACGAGGCAGGCATACACCAGGATGGATATCTCAAGGAGAGGACCACCTATGAGATTATGACTCCTGAGTCCGTAGGTGTTGGTAGATCCAGCCTGGTGCTGGGCAAGCACTCTGGTAAGCATGCCTTGAGGAACAGGCTGGAGGCACTTGGCTACAGGCTCTCGGACGAGGAACTTAACAAGGTATTTAACAGGTTCAAGGAGATATCGGACAAGAAGAAAGAAGTATACGATGCTGACATAGAGGCGATAGTACTGGAAGAGGTCTACAGGTTGCCGGACAAGTACTCCCTCAAGTATCTCAACGTTACCTCGGGTACGGTCTCTGTTCCAACTGCAACCGTGCGGCTTGAGATTGAAGGTGAGGTAGTCCAGGCCGCAGGTTTTGGCAACGGCCCGGTTGATGCTGTGTACAAGACCATAATAGGCATGGCGGGCTATCATGCAAAGCTGTTGAATTTCTCAGTAAGTTCCATCACAGGCGGCACAGATGCACAAGGTGAGGTAACAGTGGAGCTACAGGAGGGTAAGTTGGTATCCATTGGGCACGGCTCAGACCCGGACATCATAGTGGCCTCTGCAAAGGCATTGGTCAATGCCATGAACAGGCTGGAATTCTTAAAGGCTAGAAAACCGAGAAAGAACACAGGGCTTTAGAAGAGAGAGGTAAGACTTGGGAAGGACCATAGCAGAAAAGATACTTGCAGCACACACAGAAATGGAGGATTTCAAAGAGGGCGATATTATAAAGGTGGACATTGACCTAGCTCTGGCCAATGATATAACAGCGCCAATAGCCATACAGGCCTTCAGGTCCAAGGGTTTTGATAAGGTACAAGATCCATCCAGGGTCGTATTTGTACTTGATCATTTCACCCCCAATAAGGACATTGAATCAGCCCAGCAATGCAAGCTGGTAAGGGAATTTGCCCGGGAGTATGGTATAGAGGGCCTGTTTGAAGGGGGCGAGGCAGGCATTGAGCATGCGTTGTTGCCGGAGATAGGCCTTGTCGTGCCCGGAGACCTGGTTATCGGTGCGGACAGTCATACGTGTACCTACGGCGCACTGGGTGCGTTCTCAACAGGTGTCGGCAGTACGGACTTTGCGGCAGCGTTGGTCACTGCACAGGCATGGTTAAGGGTACCTGAGAGCATGAAATTTATCTTTAAGGGAGAACTCCAAGAATGGGTGGGCGGCAAGGACCTTATCCTTTACCTTATCGGTGATATCGGTGTGGATGGTGCCTTATACAAGGTCCTCGAGATAGAGGGGCCTGCCATATCATCGCTTGATATGAGCAACAGGCTTACCATGACCAACATGGCGATTGAGGCCGGGGCAAAGACGGGTATAATAGCACCCGACGATGTCAGCGAATTCTATGTCACCCAGAGATCATCAAGATCTTACAAGCTTTTTAGGAGTGATCCTGATGCTCATTATGTATCTATTAGGGAGTATGACTGCAGTAATATAGAGCCACAGGTTGCATTTCCGCATCTTCCAGAGAACACGAGGGGTATAAGTGAAGTAGGGGATATTTTGCTTGACCAGGTATTCATAGGCTCTTGTACAAATGGAAGGATAGAAGACTTGAGACTTGCAGCCCATATAATGAAGGGTCAAAAGGTCTCCAAGGGTCTTAGGTGTATAATAATACCTGCCACGCCAGGGGTTTACATGGAGGCAATGAGAGAGGGTCTCCTGGAAATATTCATAGAGGCAGGTGCCGTTATAGGTCCACCCACATGCGGACCCTGTCTTGGAGGTCACATGGGTATTCTGGCCGATGGCGAGAAGGCGCTTTCCACTACCAACAGGAATTTTGTCGGAAGGATGGGCCACCCTGGAAGCGAGGTGTACCTTGCAAACCCCGCCGTTGCAGCGGCATCTGCAATAACAGGCAGGATATCGTCACCTGAGGAGGTAGTCTCTTGAAATTCAAGGGTAGTGCATTTACATTTGGGGATGACATAGACACAGATGCTATAATACCGGCACGCTATCTTAACACGTGGGAGCCATCCGAGCTGGCAAAGCACTGCATGGAAGACGCAGATCCAACGTTTATCTCTCGAATTAGCCCGGGTGACATCATAGTTGCCGGGAAAAACTTTGGGTGCGGGTCTTCCAGGGAGCATGCCCCTATTGCCATAAAGGCCAGTGGCATCAGCTGCGTGATAGCATCGAGCTTTGCAAGGATATTCTACAGGAACAGCTTTAACATGGGGCTTACAATATTTGAGCTCGATGAAGCACTGAAGAAGATAGATGAAGGAGATACGCTTGAGGTGGATGCTTCAAGCGGAAAGATCAGAAACATAACAAGGGGTGAGGTGTACTCTTCGAGGCCCATACCTGACTTTATGCAGGAACTCGTAAAGGACGGGGGGCTGCTCGAACACATAAAGAAGAGGGGCTCCATATGAAGGTTCTGGTACTGCCTGGGGATGGCATAGGCCAGGAGGTCACCGAGGCTGCAGTGGCTGTTCTTAAAGAGGTGGCACCTGGCATTGAAGTGGACTACGGCCTTATAGGCGGAAGTGCCTTTGACGAGACCGGGATGCCCTTGCCTGACGAGACCGTGGACAAGGTAAAGACGTGCGGCGCCGTACTCATGGGTGCCGTGGGCGGTAGCAAGTGGGATACACTCGAGCACAAGCTCAGGCCAGAAGCCGGCCTTCTTGGTATAAGGCAGGTTATGGGTGTCTACGCAAACCTAAGGCCTGCCAGGGTCTTCAAACCCCTCTTGGCTTCATCCACGCTCAAGAAAGAGGTGATAGACGGCGTGGATATGCTCATAGTGAGGGAACTTATAGGCGGGATCTACTTTGGTGAGCCAAGGGGAATAGATAGGCTTGATGACGGCTCGTACCGTGGATACAATACACTCGTATATACATCGGCCGAGATAGAGCGAATAGCGAGGAAGGCATTTACAATAGCCCTTGGAAGGCGAAAGAGTCTCACATCAGTGGACAAGGCAAACGTTCTAGAGAGCTCCAGGCTATGGAGAAAGGTCGTTGATGAGGTGTCAAAAGACTTTCCAGGGGTGAATCTGGAACACATGTATGTGGATAACTGTGCCATGCAGATAATAAGGGAACCAACGCAGTTCGACGTTATAGTCACCCAGAATCTCTTCGGTGACATACTGAGTGACGAGGCCTCCATGATTACGGGTTCCCTTGGCATGTTACCCTCCGCAAGCATGGGCGAGACCAAGGCGCTTTATGAGCCGGTGCACGGATCAGCGCCTGACATAGCAGGTAAGGACATTGCCAATCCAATAGGTGCTATTCTCTCGGCTGCAATGATGCTCAGGTATTCCTTTGACATGGTGGAGGCCTCCCAGAGGATTGAAAAAGCAGTTGATAATGTCCTTGCCAAGGGTATTAGGACAAGCGATATCAGCT
>QMLJ01000321.1 GCA_003643935.1 Deltaproteobacteria bacterium
AAGGGCGAAGATCGTCACTAAAAAGGCACATAACGAGGGAATCGGACTAGGTCCAGATGTCGTGGAGTTTCTGAGCGAGAACATAAAAAACAATATAAGGGAATTGGAAAGTGCAGTCCTTACCATTGGTGCGATGAGTTCACTTATGAAAAGGGAGATTACAATCGATCTGGTTCAGGAGCTCCTGGAAGGGACGATTGAGAGGGAACGGAAAATAAACATACCCTTTATCCAGGACATAGTGGCAAGGAATTTTGGTCTTAGCAAGAAAGATCTTGTCTCGCCTTCGAGAAAACGCAAGATAGTCTATCCACGCCAAATAGCAATATTCTTGTGTAGACGGTATACAACAGAGTCCTTGAGCACAATAGCAGAATCCTTTTCACGAAGGCACTCATCCATTATACATTCCCTGGAGGTAATAGATACAAGCTACAAGGCCAATCTCAAGGTAAAGAGGGATATAGATTTTCTCATAGAAAGGCTGGACGTGGCCAAACCGTGACTACCACCTTTCATATCTCATTAGGTGGCTATATCCCCCTGATACTTTTTCTTGCTTGATCCCTGAAATTATCCACACCTATAAAAAATTCCCTCATCATCACAACCCAATAATACTCTCCCCTTCTTGTAAGCTCGACCCTTCCATCTTTCACTTTTATACCGCCTGAGAGTATAAAAAACATGCACTCAGGCCAGAGCATCTTGCATACGTCCCTCCCAAACTTATCTCTGAAGACATCCCTCTCAAGTCTCAGGCCAAAAAGACTCATAAGGAAAAAGTACCTTGCCATCTCCTTTGGAGAGAACACCTTCAGGGTTTTCAATGGAAGTCTTCCCTCATCCAGCTTACCTATATACTCCTCAAGCGAGAAGGTATTGGAGTATATAGAGTTACCTACAAGTCCAAACGAACCACTCCCTACTCCTGCATACTGGTCATATTTTACAATATATTCGTCTATCATGCTTGAATCTGACTTAGAAAAGCACCAGGCTGTGCTCGGTTCATAAAGACTAGAAAGCCTATCTCGTATAATAGAGTAAAAAGACGCCTCTTTCCTATAGTCAACCTCACCCATGAGAGACTCCATGGTCTTCCGAGTTGAATCAGATATCATGAGGGGATAAAACGTAACTTGGTCGGGCCTTATACTGGAAATAATGTCTATATCTCTATCCAACACACCCCTTGTCTGCCCAGGAAAGTTGTAAATCATATCAAGGTTCAGTGTCTTGACCACCCCCATCACATCCTTTACCTTAATTATCAACTCCTCACCGCTACCGTACTTGCTATACCTGCCTATCTGTCTCAAGATGTCATCGTCAAAGCTCTGTATGCCTACAGATACCCTCTTGACCCCAAGGGATACTAAGTCTTTAAGAATATCAACTTGCAGACGGTCAGGATTTGTCTCAACCGAAATCTCATCTGGAGAAAAAAGATCGCCTACCAACTCTAGGGTCTTGAGTAATTCATCCATCAATATGGTAGGAGTACCCCCCCCCACATATACACCGCCGAATTTATATCCAAGATCCTTGTATATTCTTATCTCTTTTCTCAAGGCATCAAAGTACTCTCTTGCCAAGGATTCACGAAAGAGGAACCGGTGAAAAGAACAGTAAGGGCAGAGCTGTTCGCAAAAAGGTACATGTATATAAAGTTCTATATCCTCTGCAGGTGGGGAGGGTACCGGGATATCGTCAAAATCTTTGAACGCTAGGTAATCCTTTGCCTTTAGCCTCAGGAACCAACCTATAAAATCCTCTAAGCGCATATTTACCTTCTCTTTGATGTCTACCTGAACATGGAAAGGATAAATGTCAGGACAATACTTATGAGTATGCAGGTTGTGATAGGGAAATATATGGTAAGACCATTTCTTACCACCCTTATGTCCCCTGGAAGGCGACCAAACGGGCACAGATGCCCTCCGAGGAGTATTATAATGCCTGCTACCAAGATAAAGACGCCAAGCGCAATCAGCAAAAGACCCATATCTCTCATGTCTTCCATCTATACCCAAAAAAACCCACGGTGGCAAGTGCCTGGGATACTCTTACCATGCATTGAATCCAGGCCCTTATCCCTTCTATATCAACGTATTTTACCTTGAACAATAACATATCAAGCCTGTATATTAGACGTAACACTAAGTTCAAACATACGAAGGCATGCTCTCTGGTTAAGGCAGGGCCCAGGTGTTAGATAGAACAGTATTTCGAGGAAGATTATGATTCCTGTCAAAGACACTGTGACTTCCCAGGGTATCCCTTTTGCCACCACAAGTATTATTGTAGTAAACCTAGTCCTTTTTTATCAGGAAGTTAAATACGGCCAACAGTTTATACTACCTCTTAGTGTTAGTCCCTACGATATCTATTTGTACCTAGTGGAGGGTAAGGGCTCATTTCTTGGAATACACAAGGCAATTTTTGTATCCGGCTTTTTACACGGGGGATATCTACATATATTCTTTAACATGCTCTTCTTGTATGTTTTCGGGCCTGCAGTGGAGAAGGCATTTGGTACAGCGAGATATGTACTTTTCTATATTACCGCGGTTTTCGTATCCTTTTATACGTATTGCCTAGTTCACCCAGAAACTCACATACCTATTATCGGCGCA
>QMLJ01000028.1 GCA_003643935.1 Deltaproteobacteria bacterium
ACTAGATCTCCTCTACGATAGTATTACCAAGGCAGTGGAAAAGGGCGGTACACCACTTGACAAGCTCAGGCAGATTGCAAGGGCATACCTAAAGTTCAGTGAAAAGGAAAAGAACTACTTCGAGATAATCAACTACTTCCTGACAACCCCGGAGATCGTTTTCCCCCAGGAATTAAAGGAAAGGATAGATGCGCACGGTAACAAGATCGTACGCCTTGTTGAAGACATACTGAAAAAGAATACGATTAGTACTTACGCGCCTGAAAAGGAACTTAGGAGACACGCAATAGTATTCTGGTCAAGCTTGCACGGGCTTCTTCAGTTCAGGAAGCTGGAGTCAACCATTTTAAAAGGCATGAGCTTCCTAGATATATACCTATACTGCGCTGAAATAGTACTGGAGAGCTTCAAGGCAAAGACATAGCCTTTACCAGGCCCAGTTCTACAAGCTTGTCCATAGTAGGAATACCCCTTCTATCCCAGCCCCTCAGCGAATAGTACTCGTCCAGCATGCCATCCAGTCTGTCAGGAGGCACGCACCTGCCCTTTGATGGACCATCTGGTATGGGTACATGCATTACCCTGTACGGGAGGGTGTCATTATCCCGGCTCAAGCCCCTTTTTGTGCCTATAAGTCTTTCAAGGTTGTAGATCCGCTCGGCTACCAGTTCCAATTCTGCTGCATCCCTGTCAAGGCCTGTTACGTGCCTCAGAAGGTCTGCCATGCGTTGTCCTATCTCCATACCCAGAACCCTTTCATGGACAAACCTACATATAACGAGAGAATCCCCGAGGGTGGAGTTATGCTGGCTTTTTATGCAATACTCTGGAGCACCGTCGAAACCGGGGTCTTTCTCTGGGTCATCCTCCGGGTAAATGGGCCTTGCATCCTGGTGGCTGCCACCCCTCGTGGATGTTGCATATGCAAGGCCCATTGTCCTTATTCCCCTTGCAGAATGGCCTGCTATCTCCAATGACCTTGCGGTGTAAAGGAACTCCTTTGAATCTCCACCTATTACATCGGCAAGCCTTGCAGAGCCCATGGAGATGAGTTCCCCTAAGGGCGACAACCTGAACGCCGTCTGACTTGCTATATCTGGCAGATCGTGCCAATCCCCGAATCTGAGTTCCCTACCTCCGAGCTTATCTTCCGGCAAGAGTCCCCTTTCAACGCATTCTGTCAGGAACGCAAGGGTTACCCCAAAGCTTATGGTATCCATACCCATCTCGTCGCAAATAGCATTGGTATTAAATATGGACACAAGATCAGTATTGGCAAGCATAGATCCCATTGAATAAAGAGTTTCATACTCAGGCATCTTCACCTGCATGCCCTTGAAAGTGCCGGATGGCACGCGAACCATCTTTCCGCATGCAATGGGGCAGGCATTACATGCAACATTCCCTGTTTTGTACCGTTCAATCTCTCCTGCGGCTATTTTCGATGCACCATGGAATGTCTCAAACATGTTGTTTTGGGTCACTAGCTTACCCTTTGAATTTATCATCTCCACCAGAAAAGGCGTACCATGCTTCTTCAAAGATCCTATCTTTGACTTAAGCTCTGGAGAGAGAGAACGCATAAATTCCTTAAGGCCGTCTGCGTCAGCAACACTAGGCCTCTTGCCACCGCTTACAACTACTCCCTTTAACAGCTTTGAACCAAGTACAGCGCCAAGCCCTCCTCTTGCCGAGATGCTGGTCCTGAGCCCGGAGCAGACAACAGATGCAAATAGCACCTTCCTCTCCCCTGCGGGCCCTATGACAGCTGCTTCCACCTTGCCATGTTTTGCCCTTAAATGCTCAATGGCCTTACCCGTTGTAAGCCCCCATACATCACTGGCATCATTTATAGAGATATTGCCATTATCTATTAATATGTATACAGGTGAGCTGGCCTTACCCGTTATGGCAATGTAATCATAGCCGCTTCTCTTCAAGGTGGTTGCAAGGTTTCCTCCAAAGTTTGAGTCAAAGAAGAACCCGGTAAGGGGTGATATGGACGCCATGTGGCCCCTGCCAGAGCCCCAAAAAGGTGTCGCCGTGACAGGGCCCGTTGCAAACACAACCACGTTTTCCTCGTCAAAAGCCCTGGTATTGGTAGAGACAAGGTCATATATCACCTTTGCGGCAAAGCCATTACCTCCTATAAAATCTCTGGCAAGATCATCATCAAGATCATCGACCTTTATTTTGCCTGTGCTCAGGTCTACAAGTGCCACCTTACCCATGTAACCATACATGCTTTATGCCTCCATACCTGTGTGTAGTGTCCAGATCTTAGACCTTTGACTTACATCCTGCGCCTGGCGCATTATCTATCCATCAATTTTTATCATTACCTTTATGGCCTGACCCGTGTTTATCCTCTCCTTGTATACCCGGGGGAGTTCATCAAGGCTCACGTAGTCACTTACAAATGGCCTGCCGTCAAGCTCAGCTTTTCTCATGTGTTCAAGGCATATTTTATTTTCCTCGTGCGTGTTTGAATACGCTGCTGTAAGCCACAGTTCCTTGAAATTAATGGTTATTGGCACTATGGTGACATCCCTCATTATCATGCTTAGAATGCATACAGTGCCGCCCACGCTAACCATGCCCATGGCATCCTGTATGGCTCCATTGGCCCCGGAGCACTCAAAGACAGTATCAAAACCCTTTAGTCCGGTAAATGCAGCAATTTCCTGGTGAAAATCTTGTTCCATCGGGTTGAACACCGCGTCTGCCCCAAGCTTTTTTGCTAGCTCTCTCTTGTGTTCAAAAGGCTCAGACAGGCATATCGGGCCAAAGTTGTAGAGCTTCAGGATCTCGAGCATGGCCAGTCCTACTGCGCCGCCCCCTATAATAAGGGCAGAGCCCTTAGATGCCCTGGAGCACTTGAGTCCATGCAGGGAGGTAGCAAAGACCTCTGCCAGGGCAGCATTCACATAGTCGACCTCGCCCGGTACTGGTATAAGCATGTCCGGAAACACCTTTACATACTCTGCGAAAGCACCGTCGAGGTCACCAATACCTATGCTCCTCCTATTCACCTGGCACAGATAAGGTTTACCCATAAGGCATTCCCTGCACTTCCCGCAATATGTTGGCCGTATTATCACGCGTATACCTTTCTCAACACCCTTCACGTCTCTCCCGGTATCTTCTACAAAGCCGCTTACCTCGTGCCCCAGGACAGTACCGTCCTTCAATGTGCCGCTCTCTACCATGGAATGGTCTGATCCGCAAAAACCCACGTTTACAACCTTCACTAACACCTCGTCGGGTTCAAGCCGAGGCATGGGTCTCTCTTCTACGACGAGTCCTTTTAACCTGTAATATTCAACCACCTTCATCTTGTAGTCCTCCTTAATAGGCGTAGACCCCGGTCAGCGGCCCGAGAAGAGCTATAACCAGAGTGAGCAGCACAGATATGATGATAGACATGATAACCCCCACCTTTGCAAAGTCCCTTATGCTGAAATATCCTGCCGTGTAAGGTATAATATTGGTTGGAGTCTGCGTAACAAGTATAAATCCAAGGGAAGATGTAAGAGCTGCCGGGCACACCAGAATCCACGCATCCATGGAAAAAAGCTGGGCAAGGGAAATAAGTATGGGGATAATCACGATCCCTGTCACCGTGTTACTGGCAAGGAAGATCTTGAGTATTGTTACCGATGCAACCACTGCAAATATAAGTACAACAGGGCTAAATGACTTTACTCCTCCAAGAAAGGTGAGCGAGAGCCACCTTGCCGCACCTGTATAATAGGTCATCATGCCAAGTCCAAGGGATGCCATTATTAATATGATGCTTTCCCATGATATGTGCCTGGATGCCCTCTCCCAAGACATCACGTTGAACGGGGGCATGAAAAGGAGCATACCACCTAGTATTGAGACCATGCTAATAGGCAGGTTTATGTGCCCCCCTGTTATTGCCTTTATAAAGGGATTAAAGATCCACAGGACAATCACTATGCCAAATACTATCATGGTTGACTTCTCTTTCCTTGAGAGTTGGCCCAATTCTACAAGCTGTGCCTTTATAGTATCCTTGGTAATAGGTATTCTTTTTATTTCCGGTGGGAATATTAACATAAGTAATGCCCAGCCAAATGGGATAAGCATAAGGGATGCGGGTACACCTATCTTCATCCAGTCCAAAAAGGATATGTTTACACCGCACAGGTCCCTCATGAAACTTATTGCAACGGGATTGGGCCCACTACCTGCCGGTGTGGCTATACCCCCAAACCCTGGCCCCCAGCAAGAGGCTATCATCAAGGCCTTTCCAAAATTGCTCTTAAGGGGTTTGGCGCCTGCATTCTTGAGTATGCCAACGCTTACAGGCAGTAGCATGGCAGCAACGCCAACATCTGATATCCACATGGAAAGGACCGTACCAAGGGTGAGGAAACCAAGTATTACCATCTTTGTGCTTGTACCCATCAACCTCAACATCCACAGGGTCAGGCGCTTTCCAAGTGACGTCTCTGTAAAGGCCCCAGAGAGCAGGAACACACCCAGGAAAAACAGGATGAGGTCATTACCAAAACTCATCCTGACTATCTCCTTGTAACCTGCTGCAATGCCTTGAATTCTTACAATTTCACCATGCCTGATAACGCTCAGACCATCTGTCACTCCAAGTACTGGCATCAGAAGCATGATTGCAACGGCTGTGATATGGAACGGTAAGACCTCGGTTATCCAGTATATTATGGCAAGTAGCAGGAGTGCCAGGCACATCCTCCCGGATTGTGTTAGCATAACCTGTTCAGTTCCTACGCGCATGGGCTGAGGTAGGGGCATGTTAACTACGAGCACAAATATTGCAAGGCCTAATATGATATATGCCACCTGCTTTGTTGTTGAATGTAATCTCTTCATAAGACCCCAACTAGTAAGCTACTTACATTTTTACCTAGGCGTCTTGAGGTGCTACCTATCATGCATAGTACCCTCATGCCCAGATTATTCCTCCACTCCGAGCTTGATTTTCTCCACCTTTGCCATGTCTGCATCGTAGAAAAAAGATCCCACGAAATACAAGAAGCTTGCAATAAGTGCAAACAATGGTACCACGGTAAGTGCCGCGTGTATGCCATACCTGTCGGATAGCATACCCACCACCACCGGGCCGGTGGAGCTGCCAAGCAGGTTCTGAACGATCGCGCACAGGCTGTACGATACCGCCCTGAGGCCTGCATGCACAACGTCCTGGGTCACTGCGGCCGCTGCGGGTACAAAGGCCGTAGCGCTCACACCGCCCACAAGCAAGACCATGTACTGTACCTTACCTTTCAAGAAGTAAAAGGCTATGAAGAGGACAAGAGCAGTTATAAGTGAAGAGAGCGAGCTGAACACAAGCCTTGCATTTGATCGTTTCTTAATCCAAGTGTCTGCGATAAAACCACCAAGTGGAGAGCCTATGATTGCAAGTAGTAATACGAGGCTTGCCTTCATGCTGGCCTTGTCCATGGAGAGATGCTCTATCCTGTAAAAGTAAGTGGGGAGCCAGCTCAAGAGTGCTGTGGTTACAAAGGTATTGCCAGCGAATGCAAAATAGGTAAGTATCAATGATGGCGTGCTAATGAACTCGTGCATGATGTCCCTGTATTTCATCCTGATTTTCTCTTGACCATCAGGCCTTGTTTTTACAAGGTCAACTGTCTTGTAATCCTTTATCTTTAAAAAAAGCAGGCCTATTATGAAGCCCGGCAAGGCAGCGATAGCAAATGCATATCTCCACCCAAAGTGCTCGGCCATGACCCCACCTAGAACCATACCAAATGCACTGCCGAGTGGTATGGATGCATTCCATATGCCCATGGCCATGGCCCTTTTCTTGAGTGGGAACAGCGCCGATATAAGGGCGGTACCACCCGGTGCAAAGCCTGCCTCCCCTATGCCTACCAAGGATCTCAGTGAAAATAGCTGGACGAAGTTTTTTGTGAATGCACACAGCCCTGTTGCCATGCTCCACAACAGGACCATGATACTTATGCTCTTTCTCCTGCTCCACCTGTCGACTATTACGGATGCAGGGATTGAAAAAGCTATTATGGACCAGTAAACAGTGGAAACAAGCATTCCGCACTCTGCGTCAGAAAGTCCCCAGTCACGCTTAAGAAAAGGGAAGAAGGATACCACCACCAGACGGTCGATGTAATTAAACATGTAGACAAGGAAAAGGAGAGAAAATGTAAAATAGGAGTATCCCTTGGAAATAAGGTATTCTTCATTATTATTATTCATTCTATAAACCCTTCCCTCTCCTTGCCTTTTCAAATCGTAATAGCCTCCAGCCCTCAGCTTTAAAAAGGGTACTAGGTTTCGTGCCTTTGTCTCTCACCCTAAACCTTTCACCCTGCACCCTATGCCTTGGCCTGGCACCTGGATGAAACACATAGCCGAGAGCCGGCGGCTAAAGGTTATTCTGCCTTGTAACTCCCCAGGTTTGCCAGGGCAACGCTCCCTGGGCTTATGGTAGTGGGGTCGGTCAACACGTTTATGCACGTGGTCGTGCCCGAGGCAAAGGCCTCCTCAAGTGCAGACCTTATATCTTGCGGCCTCTCCACCTTCATGCCTTTACCACCTAGAGCCTCGACCAGTTTGTGATAATCCACCTCGCCTATGTAGGTACCTTCCTTTATGGGATGACCTATCCTCAGCTCCTGGCTATGCCTTATCATGCCCCAGCCCAGGTCATTACTTATAACCACCACTATTGGGAGCCCTTTCCTGATCGATGTCTCAAACTCCATGAAGTTAAAGCCAATGGAACCATCGCCTGTTATGAGGCAGACCCTCTTGTCAGGATTCATGAGCTTTGCCGCATTGGCATATGGTAGGCCCACTGCAAGGCAACCATATAGGCCTGAGTCGAGGTAATGGCCTGGTTTTCTTATGGTCCTGGTCAGGCCCATCCAGACCTGCGTGTCCCCGCCGTCCGCAACTACTATGTCGTCCTCACGATCCATAAACCTATCCACCTCCCTGGCCAGTCTCATGGGATGTATAGGGACAGCGTCGTTCTCCCAGTCCTTTTTAGCCTCTGCCTTGGAATCCTTTTCAGCATCTCTTAGTTCCTGAACCCAGGAAGCAAACCTGTTTTTCAGCCCCCCGGACAATGCTTTTTCGTCAACAATGGCATTGCATTCTGCCATGAACAGGCTGGCATCGCTTACGATGCCAAGGTCAACTGTTCGGTTCCTCCCTATCTCTTCGGGCACGACATCCACCTGTACGATCTTTGCATCCTTCTTGAAAATATCACCAAATATGTAGTACAGGCTCAGCCGTGTGCCCAAGAGTATCACGAGATCCGCGTTTGTATTGGCGTAAAGCGCGGCTCCTGGTCTTATGGCAAGGGACGACTCAAAGCACAACTCATGCGTATCCGGTATTGTACCCCTGCCCATACCCGAGGTGAATGCCGGTATACCCGTCTTTTCTACAAACCTCGTGAGTTCTGTTGATGCATCGCCGTACCATGCACCGCTACCCGCGATAATAACGGGTTTCTGAGCACGTGATATCATATTCACCAGCTCTAAGGCCCCTCTTCTATCAACAGCGCGCGTATTGGGCATGGTATGATTTCTCTTGACACCTTCTTCAGGCACCTCGGAGTTAAGGACATCAACAGGCAGTTCAAGGTAGACAGGACCGGGCCTGCCGCTGATCGCTGTCCTGTATGCCATGTCGACAAACTCCGGTATCCTTTCTGGCTTATGGCAAACAAGGGCCTTTTTTACCATGGGCTCTATCACAGGTAATTGGTTCATGTCCTGGAGATCAAGCTTTTCTTTTGACTCCAGTCCAACACAGCCCGATATGAGCAAGATGGGCGAGTTGGCAAGCCTGGCATTTGCAATTGGCGTAAGGGCATTTGTAAACCCTGGACCTGCAGTAACCATCGCAACTCCGGGTCTACGCATAGTCCTGCCGTATGCCTCTGCCATGAACACGGCTGCCTGTTCACTCCTCGTGTCGAACAGTTTCACCGGTGTATTTTCAAGATACTGGTATATTGGGGTAATGTGTCCCCCGCTGAGTGTGAAGATATAATCAATACCCATGTCCACCAATGCCTGTGCTGCCAAAGATGCCCCTATAGTGTTATCCATCTATCATTCCTCCTTTCTTATAGTTCCATTAACTGTCCGCCTGTTATATTTATTGCCTGGCCTGTCAAGTATGATGACTCGCTTGATGCAAGGAAGGCAACCAGGGCTGCTACCTCAGAGGGTTTACCTATCCTGCCCAGGGGTATGGTCTTGCACATCTCTTTTTCTCTCTCTTCTATGGTTGTCCCAAAGAACTCGGCCTCAATGGAAAACCTCCATTTCTCAAGGTCTGTCATTATCTGTCCCGGGCATATGGCATTCACCCTTATGCCGGAAGGCGCAAGCTCCCTTGCCATCACCTTGGTAAGCATTATTACCCCTGCCTTGGCCACTGCATAGGCACCGTTGAAAAGCGGAGGCACCTTGCCTGCCCTGGACGCGGTGTTGATAATGCTGCCTCCAGTTTTAAGCATCATGGGTAACACTGCCCTTGACACCCTGAACGTACCGTGAAGATTGGTATCAATGGTCTTCATCCAAGCATCCTCGTCGTAATCTGCCACTGAAGATGGAACGCCAAAAGAAGCCCCAGCATTGTTACACAGCACATCCAGGTTCTCGAACTCCTTGGTTATGGTCTCGCTCATCTCTTTCACAGAAGAGGTGTTAGTAATATCAACGCTCACAGGGAGGACCTTAACATTAAACCTGCGGGAGAGTTCCCTTGACAAGCCTAGCATCTCTTCCCACTGTCTGCCATCGGGCAAAAGGCTTCCAAGGTCTGCCATGATTATATGCATGCCCATGGAAGCGAGCCTCTCCGCAATCGCATAGCCTATGCCTGTCTTTTTCCCTGAACCGGTTATTAGTGCTACCTTGCCTTTCAGATCCTGATACATAATGCCTTCCTTCAAAAATTTATTTGTGAATGCATTACATAAACTGAATGTTATTCATTAATAACATACATGTCAACAACTTTTTTTCAAGGCCAAGCAAAAACAGACGCCAGGCAAAAAAGAACATGTCTGTGGTCCGTTGTCCTTTGTAAAACCAGCCTATGTTTTCTCATACAGCGCC
>QMLJ01000322.1 GCA_003643935.1 Deltaproteobacteria bacterium
CTGATACAGAGTCAGAAAATGAGCTTTTTGGGGGAGATAATGGGTTCTTTGGCGCATCAGATAAACAACCCCTTGGTGGGGGTGGTTAACATATCTGATATAGTGCTTAAAAAGGTAGATCCTAAAAGTGATATTTACCGTTATATCAAGATGATATGGGAAGCGGGTAATACCTGTAATAATGTGGTATCCAGATTGTTGAGGTTTTCCAGAAAAGGGAATAAGAATGTCTTCAGAGATCTGGATGTTATTGATCTGTTGAACTCCACCATTGATATAATAAACATGCAGTCACCATTTAAGGATATCATTATTAAAAAGGATTTCAAGAAGGTCTATCCTGTTAAGGGTGACATGGTGCTTTTGGAGCAGGCCATTATAAACATACTATGGAATGCGGCTCAGTCCATGGACGGCAAGGGACAAATAGACATTGGGTGCAATACCGTAGAAGGGGATAGGCCAGAGGTGGTGATAAGCATAAGGGATAGGGGCAGCGGGATACGTGAAGAGGATAAAGACAAGATATTTGAGCCTTTTTTCACCACAAAGGTCGATGATAATGGAACAGGCCTTGGACTGACACTCTCCTACTGGATTATAAAGGACCACAACGGTCGTATAGAGGTGGATAGTGCGGCAGGACAGGGGTCTTTGTTCAAGGTCTTTCTACCCCAGGCAGGGACTTAAAGGGGATCTTGATGGATAGAGACAAAGAAGAAAACACCAAGGTGCTTGTTGTTGACGACGAGGACTACACCAGAGAATACTTCAAGTCCATCCTTACAGAGGAGGGTTACACGGTTGAACTGGCTGCAGATGGCAAGCAAGCCCTTAAATTGTGGTCATCTGATAGTTTTGACCTGGTAATAATGGATCTTAAGATGCCAGGCCTTGGCGGTCTAGATGTTCTCAAGAAGATTCGAGAGCAGGATAGTGGTACCATGGTCATAATGATTTCAGCCTACGGCGATATCGACAGCGTCATTGATGCCATGCGTCTTGGTGCCAACGATTTTTTCCTAAAGCCCTTTCCCAGCATGGAGAAGGTGAAGATCGATATCAAGAATTGCCTGGAGAGAAAAAGGCTTATAGTAGAAAATTACCAGTTAAGGCAACAAGTACGCTATAATGCTGATCTAAGTAATATTGTGTACAAGAGTAAGTCCATGGCAAAGGTGATGGAAGTGGCCTCGAGGGCGGCCGACCTTGATATGCCCGTGCTTGTAGAGGGTGAGACGGGTGTGGGTAAAGAACTTGTGGCCCGCTACATCCACGAGAGCAGTAGCAGGAAGGGGTTGCCTTTCTTTGCCGTGAACTGTGGCGCTGTTCCAGAGAACCTGCTCGAAAGCACGCTGTTTGGTTACGAGAGGGGTGCCTTTACAGGGGCTGAAAAGACAACGCTGGGATACTTTGAAGCCGCAAATGGTGGTACTGTTTTCTTGGATGAGATTGGAGAGACAACACCTTCTTTCCAAGTGAAGCTTTTACGTGTCATACAGGAATACGAAATAAGGAGAGTTGGTAGTTCTGAAGGCAGGCGAGTGAATTTCAGACTAATTTCAGCTACGAACAAGGATCTTAAAGACCTGGTGAAAAGGGGATCTTTCAGGAAAGACCTGTTTTACAGGATAAACGTGATAAGGATTAAAGTTCCACCTCTAAGGGATAGGCCTGAGGATATACCCGTGCTCCTTGATCATTTCATGCGTCTTTCCTGTAAGAAACACGGTATCAAGCCCAAGGTGTTTTCTCCTAAGGCGCTTGAGACCTTACTTGCCAGCCCATGGGAAGGTAATGTTAGGGAATTACAAAACCTCGTGGATCGCATAGTGGCTTTTAATCCTGCCATAGTTGTGGATATTGATTCTTTGCCTCTGGAATACAAGGATGGAGTGCTTTTTAAGGAAGATAACAAACATGCAGATCTGTTACCATATGAGAAGGCCAAGGCAGAGTTTGAAAGGGCCTATCTGAAGAGCCTGTTGGCATATACAGGTAATGATATAAAAAAGGCGTCAGAATTATCCGGACTGGATCTATCCACTCTTTACAGAAAAAAACAGAGATTCCTGAACTGATTTTGCATTTTTGCAAAAAGGCGTGTTTCTCTGCAAAATCCAAGGTTTTACCTGATAAACATGTTGGCATGGAATATAAAGATTTGCACTTCTGCAAATCACCTTTGACCCCGAATGGCCTTGGAACAATGAAAGTTGTAATAATTACACAATATTATGCCTTGGTGCCAAAGTGCTGTGTCTTGGTGGTATGCCTATTGCTTTAGATTCCATAAAGGGTTCCCTGTTTTTCAAATACAAAGAGGAGGTATATTATGGCGGTTTTCAAAGATACGGATTTTTTGTATGAGTCTCTTGGCAGTTTCTGGCAGGAGCTTGCGAAGCGGGATGATTTCATGATTCCTCTGAAAAGAGCGGATATTGTGATAAAGTTCGAGATATTTGACCCCCCGGCAACCATTTGGGTCTCACCCGAAGGGGTAAAGCTGGGTACCCAGGATATGAAGCCACATATTATTATGAAGCTCTCCGGGGATACGTGTCGTGCATTCTGGATGAAGAAGCTCAGCCTACCTGTTGCGCTTGCGACAAGGAAGATAAAGGCAAAGCGTA
>QMLJ01000029.1 GCA_003643935.1 Deltaproteobacteria bacterium
CCACTATTGCAAGGATGCTGGTATTGGTCTTTTTTAGGTACCTTTGCATTACCCAGCTTATATCAAACGGGAAAGGCAAAACAATATCGCAAGGCAATTCCTTGGCAGCAATGTCCCTCCCTGTTGCGGTCATTGATGTAATCATTATGAACAGGCCAGGCCTTTTAGCCTTGAGCCTTTTAACCAGCCCTGCTACAGCCTTGACCTCACCCACGGATGAGGCATGAAGCCACATAACCTCTTTTGCACCTGGTATGTAAGGCATCCTTAGCCCCAACCTCTGCCGGATGGTACCATTGAAGTTGTTGTACCATTTAAGGATGGGGATACAAGGCCAGACCAGGGTGTTCCAGAGCAGATCGTATATAAAGAGGATTAGTCTTGCCAACTCTCTATAAACCTTTTTGCGTCTTCAGGGGTGTTTATCTCGAAAAAATTCCCTTTAGATACAATGACCCTTATGTCTATACCATTCTCAAGGGCCCTTAGCTGTTCCAGAGATTCGGTCTTTTCCAAAGGACTTGGTCTTAGACGTGTAAGCGTCTTTAAAGTGTCCCTCTTAAAACCATATATCCCGATATGCTTGAGTGGCTGCCAAAAGCCTTCTGACCTCGTGTAGGGTAAGGGCGATCTTGAGAAGTAAAGCGCATTATCGTCTTTGTCACACACTACCTTGACTGTGTTTGGGTCTGTCATCTCCCGTGGTGAGGCAGGCGTTGCTATAGTAACTATGGGGACATCTCCCTTGAGTGCCTCAATAGCCCTAGTCACGGCAACTTCATCAAACACTATCTGATCACCCTGTATGTTGATTATAATCTCGTGTTCAATAAGCCTTGCCACCTCTGCCACTCGGTCTGTGCCAGATTTGCATAAGCTCGATGTAAAAACCGCTTTCCCACCAAATCCTGCTACCGCCTCCATTATTCTGTTATCATCCGTTGCGATTAAAGTGGTGTCTATACCTTTACACTTGAGGCTGTTCTCGTAGACCCACTGTATCAGAGGTTTATCCTTTATCTGGGCAAGGGGCTTACCCGGAAAACGCGTAGATGCATACCTGGCAGGGATTATGACAGCTGCCTTCATGGTGTACCTTTAGCCAAGATCGATACCCGCCTCAAGCGCCTTTAATGCCCGTATGTGAGCATCGTAAGAAGATTTGTCATAGAGGACCATCCTGACAAGCTCTATCCCGGTATCACTTGAGAGGTAATCCTTTATTGCCTTAATGGCCACCTGGGCTGCTTTATCTACTGGATAACCGAAGATACCTGTACTTAGAGCAGGAAAGGATATTGATTGCACACCGTTTTTTTCCGCCACCTTCAGGGAGTTGATATAGCATGACCTTAAGAGCTTGGGATCATCATCTGACCCGCTGTAAACAGGGCCGACTGTGTGCACTACGTATTTGTTAGGAAGGTTATATGCCTTTGTTATCTTGGCCTCTCCGGTTTCACATCCACCCAGCCTGGAGCACTCTTCCCACAAGGATGGTCCTGCTGCCCTGTGTATGGCCCCGGCAACACCTCCCCCTGGTGCCAAGCGTTTGTTTGCCGCGTTTACAACAGCATCGGTATCCTGTCTTGTTATGTCACCTACAACAAACTCTAATCTTGATTTTCCAACTTTTACTTCCATCATAATTCTGCCCCTGATTTTCTTACATATTTATATTATGTGCTAACATATTATAAGCTTTAAGGTCAATTTTAGTTGTGGATGAGGGGGGTAGTTAATAATTCCATGTTACCATGAATTAGGGTCATGAAGAGGCATTTGGTCGCCTGTCTTTTCATTCCTTGACACTTAAGGAAGACTTGCGTTAAATCCTTTGCATGCGAGATTATCGAAATACAAAGTATATTTTCATCACTGGAGGTGTTCTTTCGTCTCTTGGGAAGGGGCTCGCAGCAGCATCCATAGGAGCGATTATGGAGGCTAGAGGCCTTAAGATAACCAACATCAAGCTGGATCCTTACATAAATGTGGATCCTGGAACGATGAGCCCTTTCCAGCACGGGGAGGTATTTGTGACCGACGACGGTGCAGAGACCGACCTTGACCTTGGACATTATGAAAGGTTTACGTCCTCCACGCTGAAATCGGTGGACAACTTCACAACTGGCCAAGTCTATGATGCTGTTATACAGAAGGAGAGAAGGGGAGACTATCTTGGCAAGACCGTACAGGTAATCCCCCATATAACAGACGAGATAAAACGAAGGATAAAACTTGCGGCCGAAGGGTATGATATTGCCATAGTAGAGATAGGAGGTACGGTTGGGGATATAGAATCCTTACCGTTTCTTGAGGCTATAAGGCAGTTCAGCTTTGACATGGGCAAGGAAAACGTACTTTATATTCATCTTACACTTGTCCCGTATATAAAATCAGCCGGTGAACTCAAGACAAAACCAACCCAGCATTCTGTACAGAAGCTCAGGGAAATAGGTATACAGCCTCAGATAATACTATGCCGCAGCGAAAGACCGTTGAACGCAGAACTGAAAGATAAGATAGCTCTTTTCTGTAATGTCGAGAAGGATGCCGTTATAAATGCCGTTGACGTGGAGACCATATACAGGGTTCCCCTTGAATTTCACAGACAGGGTCTTGACGAGAGAATAGTGGAATACCTTAATATATGGACCCGAGAACCTCAGATGGATCGCTGGGAGGAACTTGTAAGGAAAATCAATAACAGGAACAAGGCGATAAACATCGCGGTTGTTGGAAAGTACGTAAGTTTGACCGAATCATACAAGAGTCTCAACGAGGCACTTGTTCACGGGGGCATTGCGAATGACACGCATGTGAACCTTAAATTTGTGAATTCCACGGATCTACAGGAAGAACAGGGCGATATATCAAAATATTTTGAGGACATACACGGCGTGCTGGTTCCGGGAGGATTCGGTGTAAGGGGCACGGAGGGGAAGATCCTTGCCATAAAGTATGCCAGGGAAAATGGCATACCGTTATTTGGTATTTGCCTGGGGATGCAACTTGCTGTTGTGGAGTTTGCAAGGCACGTGTGCAACATGGAGAATGCCAATAGTACCGAGTTTGACGCTGATACGCCCTGGCCCGTCATTGACCTTCTGCCGGGTCAGATAAGTATTGAGAGGAAGGGCGGTACCATGCGTCTTGGCGCCTATAAGTGTGTGCTCACCCCTAATACAAGGGCCATGGAGGCATACAAAAGTAACGTCATCTCTGAAAGGCATAGGCATAGATATGAGTTCAATAACAAGTATGAAGAGACACTGGTTGAACACGGCCTTGTAGTAAGTGGTAAGAATCCTGAGACATCGTTGGTTGAGATAGTTGAGTTAAAAGATCACCCATGGTTCTTAGGATGCCAGTTTCACCCGGAATTCAAGTCCAAGCCGATGAACCCGCACCCGCTATTCAGGGAGTTCATACGTGCAAGCCTGGCCTACAGTAACAAGACATGAAAAAGATCAGAGTAGGTGATGTCATAATAGGATCCGGTAATATCGTGCTTATTGCCGGGCCTTGCGTTATAGAATCAAAGGACCATGCCATGTTCATGGCAGGATCCTTGAAGGAGATAACTCAGAAGCTGGGTGTACCTTTCATATTCAAGGCTTCCTTTGACAAGGCAAACAGGTCGTCCGTAGAATCTTATAGAGGGCCAGGGATAGACGTGGGCCTTTCCATACTCTCTGAGATAAAGCAGAGATATTCAATCCCGGTCACTTCCGATATCCACGAACCGTCTCAAGCGACCATGGCCGCCGAAGTGCTTGATCTCATCCAGATACCCGCTTTCCTTTGCAGGCAAACCGATCTCTTGCTGGCAGCAGGGAATACGGGTAGACCTGTTAATATAAAAAAAGGCCAGTTTATGGCCCCTTGGGACATGGAGAACGCAGTAAAGAAAGTTGAAAGTACAGGCAATCATGACGTGATACTCACCGAGAGAGGGACCAGCTTTGGCTACAACAATCTGGTCTGTGACTTAAGATCGCTCGCTATCATGAGATCGATTGGCAGGCCTGTTGTTTTAGATGTTACTCATAGTCTTCAGCTGCCGGGAGGCAGGGGGAAGTCCTCCGGTGGAAACAGGGAGTTTATCCTTCCCCTTGCAAGGGCTGGGGTTGCCTTTGGTATAGATGCCTTATTCCTTGAGGTGCATGACAGACCAGAGCAAGCTCTCAGTGATGGTCCAAACTCTTTGAGGTTAGGAGACCTAGAGGTTCTTTTATGCCAGGTGATGGATATACAAAAAGCAATAAGGTAGTAGACATAAAGGCATTGGTGCTGGACGTAGATGGTGTCCTTACTGATTCCATGATATACATAACAGATGAGGGTGTAGAGCTGAAGGCATTCAATGCAAGGGACGGCCATGGCATAAGGATGCTTATGAGGGCAGGGATTGTTGTTGCCATGATTACAGGTAGGATGTCCGGTGCACTTAAACACAGGGCAAAGGAACTGGGTATAGAACATGTTATTGAAGGTTCCCTTGACAAGGGTAAATCCATTAAAGAGGTGGCAGACAGACTAGGGATTGGGCTTAAGGAGATAGCATATATGGGAGATGATGTTGTTGACCTGCCGGCGATGTCTGTATGTGGTTTCTCCATAGCCCCTTCAGATGCAATGGATGAGGTAAAGGCAAGGGCTGATATTATAACCAGGCTTCCAGGTGGAAAGGGTGCTGTCAGAGAAGCAATCGATATTATCCTGAAATCAAAGGGCTTGTATCATAAGGTCATGGCGAGATATGGCGTATAGATTGCTTCTTGGTATTGGGTTTATAGTTTTAGTGAGCCTGGTGTGGATGGCAGGACGTGGGAAGACTGTGCAGAGGGTTGTACAGCAGGACCAGGCACTAAGAAAGGCCCTGGGGGTACACATGATAGAGAAAAGGCAAGGTGATGATACGGGGTTTACCGTGAAGACAACGAAGCTTATACAGATCTCGGAAGACAAATTTGTATTCAATAACATGGACCTAAGGACAGGGAGTGGTATATACTTAAAATGTGGTTATGCCGAGTATGATGCAAGGCAATCCGTGTTAAAGGTGCCTGGAGAGCTTGTCCTGGAGCTGCCAAAGGAGGGTATAAACGCATTGGTCAATGGTATTACATGGAACAGGAACAAAGGTGAGGCAATAACAGATAATCCCGTAAAAGTACAAGGGAAGGGCATAATGATAAGGGCCAAAAAGGCTATATTTACAGACAATTTCCAGAGGGTAAGCTTCTTTGGTGGTGTATATGCAAAGGTGTCTATTAGCTACATTTCTCTTTAGCATTGTATTGGTGGTGTCAGCCAACGCGGGTGGGTTCAAGGCCAATACGGGCAAGGCCGATAATATTGAGGTAACTTCTGACAGGCTGGATGTTTTCAGCGATAAGAGGGAATCAGTATTTAGAGGGAACGTTGAAGCAACAAAGGGGGATATCAGGCTGAATTGCGAGGTGTTACATCTGTTTCTTGACGAAAAGACTCATAAGGTAGATAAGCTGGTTGCTGAAAAGGACGTAAAGATATTCTGGCAGGACAGGCAGGCCAGTTGCTCAAAGGCTACCTATCTCCTTGCAGAAGACAAGATAATAATGACAGGTAATGTTATAATCAAAAGGGGTAAGGAGATGCTTTCTGCGGACAAGGTGGTCTTTGACATGAAATCGAAACACCAGGTCGTAGAAGGCAATGAAAAATCTCGCGTAAAGATAAAGGTTGAGACAGACAAGGAGACAGGTATACTGAAATGGGAACATTAGAACTTAGGGCCAGGGGACTTGAGAAGAGTTTTGGAAGGGTGCATGTTATAAAGGGTCTTGATATAAATTGCGCACCCGGCGAGATAATAGGCTTACTAGGGCCTAACGGTGCAGGTAAGACAACGACGTTTTACATGATAGTTGGCCTTGTGCAACCGGACAAGGGTAGCGTCTACCTGGGGGATGAAGACATTACCCGGCTAGACTTGGCGGAAAGGGCACATAAGGGCATAGGCTATCTACCGCAGGAAGCTTCTGTATTCAGGGGGCTCAGCGTGGAGGAAAACTTAAGGGTACCCCTTGAAGCAAGGGGTCTTCGGGGCAGGGAATTAAAGATGGAGGTCTATGAACACTTGATCAGCTTTGGATTGGAGAAGGTTCGCAAGCAAAAGGGCATCACGCTCTCAGGTGGAGAGAGAAGAAAGGTTGAGATAGCAAGGGCAATGGCACTAAGGCCCATGTATCTGCTTCTTGACGAGCCCCTTGCAGGCATAGACCCCATAAAGGTCAAGGAAATACAGTCAATGATCATTGACTTGAAAAAAAGAGGGATTGGTGTAATTATAACTGATCATAACGTGAGGGAGACCTTAAAGGTCTGTGACCGTGCTTATATCATACACAAGGGCGTTGTAATAGAGGAGGGAGACCCCGAGAGTGTGATAAAGGATGACAAGGTACAGAAGATATATGTAGGAGAAGATTTTACCCTGAACTAGGGAGAGGGATAATGGCTCTTGAGCTGAAGCAACACCTGAAAATGGCGCAACAACTGATTATGACGCCACAGCTACAACAGGCCATTAAGCTTTTACAGCTTTCCCGCCTGGAGTTGAAGGAATACATAGCCCAAGAGGTCGAGGCCAATCCCCTTCTAGAGATAGATACAAATGCTGCCGATGCAAAGATAAAAGGTCCTGAAGATGCTGATCCTGATATGCAGATGGAGTGGGATGCTTACCTCGATACCTACGGTCAGGACAGCATACCTTACTATGGAGAGGAGGATAGACCATCCATAGATGCAACGGTAAGCAAGAGAGAGGGTCTCTCTGATTATCTTCTATGGCAGCTCAGGATGAACAATTTTAGTCATGAAGAGTGCATGATAGGCCTGGCTATAATAGGTAACCTGGATACGAAGGGATATCTTAAGGCAGATATTGAATCCATATCTGAGGATACCGGTGTTTCAGAAGACAAGGTTCTCTCTGTGCTAAAAAAGGTGCAGACCTTTGATCCCCCAGGGATAGCAGCTAGGGACCTAAGGGAGTGTCTTTTGATACAGGCAAGGGCACTGGGACTGGAAGGCACCATAGTATGGAAGATAATTGATAAATACCTTGAAGACCTGCAGACCAAGAACTTCGATAAGATAGCACAGGGCCTGAATGTGAGAGTGCAGGAAGTCTCTTATGCAGCTGACATCATATCTACTATGGAACCTAGACCTGCTAGAAATTACTCTGACGAGCCGCCTCAATACATTATACCCGATATATACGTGTTCAAGATTAACCAGAATTATGTGGTGGTCTTGAACGAGGATGATTTGCCCCCACTCAAGCTGAATGAGAATTATCAGCATTTGCTTCAGTCAGATACAACGGGAAAGATGACGAAAGATTACTTGGCCGAACACATGAGGTCTGCACAGTGGCTGATAAAGAGCATAGAGCAAAGAAGAAATACATTATGCAAGGTGACAGCCAGCATAGTAAAATTCCAGAGGGATTTCCTCGACCATGGTATATCGCACCTGAAGCCCTTGGTACTGAGGGACGTGGCAGAGGACGTGGGCATGCATGAGTCTACTATAAGTAGGGTCACGTCCAATAAGTATGTGCATACACCTCAAGGTATATTTGAACTGAAATTTTTCTTCAACAGCGGGTTTGCAAAAAGCGATGGTGGCTTTGTGGCCTCTGAGAGCGTTAAGAACGAGATAGAAAAGCTTATAAAGTCTGAAGATCCGAGGCATCCTCTTAGCGATCAGGCTATAAGTACCAAATTGGAGGAGAAAGGTATAAAGATAGCCAGGCGTACAGTGGCCAAGTACAGGGAGATGCTTGGTATCCTTCCATCAAATCGTAGAAAGAAGCACTATTAGAAATAGATATAATAGTGCATATGAGATATGCAGACAATAGGAGGATTATATGCATATTGAGGTAACCTTTAAAAACATGGAACCCTCTGACGCCCTTCGAGGGTACGTTACAAAGCGACTTTCAAAGATAGGGAGATTTATTGACAGGCCTGTGGATGCCCGTGTTGTCTTATCGGTTGAGAAGATAAGGCACAGGGCTGATGTAAGCCTTAATGCAGACGGCATCATGATAAACGCGGTAGAGGTGACCGAGGATTTGTACTCGGCTATAGATATGGTAATGGACAAGATAGAGAGGCAGGTAAAAAGGTACAAGGAAAAGATACAGGTAAGAAAATCGCCCGCAGGCCTTAAGAAGCTTGCCGGAAGGGAAGCAGAGACGGAACAAGGGCCAAGGCGTAGCAGGATTGTACGAGAGGATTACTTTATAAAGCCCATGAACCTTGAGGAGGCTACCGGCCAGATAGAACTATCTGAAAGGGACTTTATAATATTCATGAATACAGAGACCAACCGCGTAACACTCATATATAAACGTGATGACGGAGATCTGGGTCTTATAGAGCCGGTTGTATGAAGATCGCTGACATATTAAAACCAGAATGTATAATACCCGACCTGGACGGCAAGACGAAGAAAGATATCCTTGCCCAGCTGGCTAGGCCCATATCCGAAAGTTATAAAGTTGACCTGGACGAGATGGTGTCAGCGCTGCTGAACCGTGAGAAGCTGGGCAGCACGGGTATAGGGGATGGAGTGGCCATTCCTCACGCCAAGGTAAATGGGCTTTCTTCAATAGCGGCCTCTGTTGGGATAAGTCGTGAGGGACTTAAGTTCGATGCACTGGATGGTAAGCCTTGTCATATTTTCTTTTTGCTAATGGCACCGGCAAACACGAGTAGTGGACATCTTAAGGCACTTGCAAGGGTCTCCATGCTTTTGAAAAACCCTGATACAAGAAACAGGCTTATTGAAACACGGGATGCAAAGGATCTGTATGCCGCTATTATGGAACAGGATTCTAAACTTCCACTTTAGGCATGGAGCTAGGCTTAGGGTTCTGGTTCCTTATCGTTACTTTCTGGATATCCCCTAGTATAAATATATCTGTTATATATCCTGGAAAATGCAGAGAATATCTCGTCCCTCGGGGTTGCCTCTATGAGCG
>QMLJ01000323.1 GCA_003643935.1 Deltaproteobacteria bacterium
CATTTTGATACCTGGTAGGCCAGGGCCATATAGACGGTTCTTGCACGTTCATTACCCTTACCAATCATTTTCTCAATCTCCAGGGCATCCTTGGTACCGAGGTAGGCAACCAGACCAGACTTTCCGTTCAGCATGGACTTGATATCATCTTTACCCTTACCAAGGGATAAGACCATGTCAATGAGATCAAGTGTAGGAAGGTGGCCAGCCCTTTCCGGTGTGAAAGGACCTTCGCTGAGGCCATGCGTAGCGTCTATTACCCTACCTTTCCTATGTGCACCTATGGTTATACCTCCTCCCATATGTGCCACAATCAGATTTGTTTCCTCATAAGGCCTACCCAATGCCTTGCACGCCTTTCTTGCAGCTGCCTTTTGGTTCAAGGCGTGGAAGCCACTCTTTCTCTCAATGGATGGAATGCCCGAGATCCTGGCTATGTCCTGAAATTCGTCCGTGCTGGGGGGATCCACTGTTACTGCCTCCTTGCCGTACATACCTGCCAGTTTCAGGGCTATCAACGGTCCAAAGGCAGATGCATGCCAGCCAAACCTACCTGAGAGCAGGTCCTTGCACATCTCCCTGTTAACCCTGTACACCCCCGAAGGACCAGGTACACAAAGTCCTCCCCTGCTTACAAAAATGTCTACCTGCCCAAGGTCCACCTGTTCATGAGATAGGGCATGCATGACTTCCTTCTCTCGCGCTTCGAGCTGTGACTGTCTGTCCTGGCCGTGCAAAGATGGACACGGAATATCCCATCTGTGTCTGATCTTGCCATTCTTATAAAGTCCAAGCTTTGTCGAGGTTGAACCTATGTTGATGGCAAGTATTGTGTTGTAATCTTCTGCCATGACTTTATCCAAGGTCCAGTAATAACTTTGCCATAGCTATCTCCACCACCTTGTTCGAGCGTGTTACAAAGGGTGTATTTATTATGCAGGGTGCTTTCATACCCATTATCAGGCCGGCAGCTGACATGCCCCCCAGGAGTACGAGAAATTGCACAAAGCTTGAACCCGCCTCAGTACCCGGCACCAGGTAGATATCGACCATACCAGTTACATCGCTTGATATGCCCTTTCTTTGGGCAGCGCTAGGACTCACTGCACAGTCTATGTCTATTGGTCCATCTATTATGGCATCGCCAAACTGGCCACGATCACCCATTCTCGAGAGTACTGCTGCATCCACGGTAGAAGGAATGCTTGGGTTTACGTACTCTATGGGTGAAAGTGCTGCAACCTTTGGTCTTACCAAGCCCAAGACCCTTGATAGGTCCAGTGCATTTCTAAGTATGCCTATCTTCTGCTTTAGACTGGGGGCATGGTTTATCATGCCATCAGTTACCATGAAAGGCCCCCTAGGTTGCCCCCCTTCCAGGATAAATACATGGCTTGCAGTTCTTGATATGTCTGAGAAACCAGGATTAAGCAAGGTGGTGTCCCTGAATATGGTATTGGCCATATCTCCCTGCATGAGTATCTGGGCATCGCCTTTAAGTACCATCTCATAAGACAATGAAAAAATTTTCTTATCATCGTCCTCGTTGACTTTCATGCATTCCAGGCCAAGTCCTAGTGCATGTTCGCATAATGCTTTTGCATTGTGGCCCGCCACAATTACAAAAGGGGTTACCATGTTGATTACAAGCGGGTCTCCCAGTACGCCCAGGGTTGATTTCTCACGTACCGGTGCCACGACAAGAGTAGGCTTGTGATCAACCGATGAAGCCGTTTCTATAACTGCATCCATGAATTTCAACAGCTTATCTCCCCTGCAAGCAACCTAGATACCACCACCCCAAGAGCAACTTCCCCTATGACAGATGTATGCACGTCGGAACGCGAAGGTATAATAACAGGCCCCTCAGAGCTGAGCACAAGGGACCTCCTTGTGACATCCAACATGAAGTCTAGCTTTGATATGATATTACCTGCATCAAGGTTTGGTACAAGTATCACGTGTGGCATTTTCCCAAGCTCTACCTTGGGGTCGGAATCGTTCGAAAGCAATATGTCAGCCATGGAAAATGCATCCATGAGCCTGCATGCACCAAGTTCTCCACCTGAAGCGGCATGTCTGAGCATCCTTGCATGGTCAAGGGATTTAGGCTCAAGGTTTATCCCGTTATAAGATGATAGTACGGCAACATTTACATCTCTGTAACCAAGTAGCCCCATGAGAAAAACTGCATCACGCACTATGTCTTTTTTTGTCTCAAGATCCGGTGCTATGTTCACTCCTGTGTCTGTTATGGACACAAGGTGATCCACTGCGGGTATGTCCCAAAGCGTGTTGACGCTTATTGTATGCTTCTTCCCAAGACTCCTCTCTTTCTTAAGTATGGAACGATAGATAAAGGCCGTTGGTATGTGACCTTTTATCGCAATATCAACATCACGGCCAAAAAGCATGGATATGCCCATGTCAGATATCTCCTGGGAATCAAAGATATCAATCACCTCGACTTGGGATATGTCCATGCCTATCTCATCCGAGAGCCTTTGTATGGTCTCCTTTCTGCCTATCAGGTACGGGCCTATGTATCCCCTGTCACAGGCAAGTTTTACAGTGAGCATAAATTCCCTCTCCTGAGGAGCAAGTAC
>QMLJ01000324.1 GCA_003643935.1 Deltaproteobacteria bacterium
GGATAGGGTAAGACTCCTGGAGACAAAGCTGAGATTCTTAAGACGTTGGATAGTTAATCGGTTTTTAATAGACATACATTTTTTCTTGATGGATGTTGACCATGTTAGGAAAAATGCATTTGGCAAGGTATCCCAGGAGGGTTCCGGTTCTGCACTTAAGACACTGCTAAAAGAAGAATTTTATAGGACAATGACACTAGTTGAGGGTAGGATACCCTTGTGGTGGATCGTTCCTCCTTTCACTGATGACTCTGGCTATAAAGCATGTCTAGACCTAACAAGGTCTACCCCAGGGCTTACTCCAGATGATTTCATAGACCTTGGTAACATAACAGCTATCCCTGAGAGAGAACTTCTGGGGGCAGCCCTCTGGCAGATGCACAAGGCCCTTGATGATCCTTTTAAGTCTGTCTTGAAAATGGCCCTGGTGTCAACCTACATGGATGCTACCTACACAGCGCAGCTGCTCTGCGATGTACTCAAGCAGAGGATATTGAATGCAGGTCCAGGTGACATGGTAGACCCCTATGTGGTTGCGTTTAATAGGATAGAAGAGTTTTATGGACGTAGCACTGACAAAAAGGTTGTTGACCTGCTGAGGCGATGTTTTTACCTGAAAGTGAACCCCGGGATAAAGGATATGGACCTCATAAGAATGGGTGAGAATGACAAGGCACTCATCATGGTTCGGGTATTGGAGGGGTGGGGATGGAGTCTTAATGCACTGAAAGATTTTAACATGTTTAGCAACTGGGATGTCAGCAGGTATCGTACGTTTGGTGACGAGATTCACGAATACCTGAAGGCAACTGCTGCGCAACTGATACGTAGGGCAAAAGAAAGCCTGCTTGGTTCCAGCATAGAAGAAGACGTGGAGATGGAAGTCCTAAGGAGAAGGGTAGAGGCGTTTTACGTGGCAAAAGAGGGCAAGATATTGCCTGAAAGAAGGGTACAAAGGATAGAGCCTGCATATAGGGAGCTTTTCTTCATGTATGACATGGCCAAGTGGAAGATCTTTTCCTGTTCACCGTGGGACAAAGGTAAGGAAGCACGAAGTCCCATAATAGAATCTAAGAGGGTTGTCCCAATTGTTGCATGGCTCGTATATAACAGGAGATTCGACCCCTCCACGGCTTTTCACATGGTACCGAATACAACACATGTGGTTCTATCAGACATACAATCTTTGCTCATAGAGCTCCGAGAAGGTATACCGGACGTGTATAGGCTTGGTCTTAACAGGGATGCCTTAATGGTACCGAGCTCTATTGAGAGGGTATGGATCATACCTAACATGGAATCTAGCAAGGAAAAGCACGGTATTGAAGAGATAGATATTATATATTCGAACACTTGGAATGAATTGTTTTCCTTATACATGCAACCAAGGGACCTTAAGTCATGGCTTGCCCAGGTAAAGAGAGATAACAAGGCAGTAGAGATAAAGATTTGGCTACCACAGGCTGAGGATTCCAAACAGCTTGCAAGATCTCTTGTCTCTTTGATAGTATAAGGTTAGGAAATGGTCTTTGAATATGTAGTTCAGGGGATATAAATGCTTGGTAACACTTTGAAAGTGGGCATATGCCAGATAAGTACAACGTACCAGATAGAGCAAAATATAGCTAAGGCTGTTGACATGGTTAAGGATGCAGCTAGTTCAGGAGCGGATATTGTTGCACTACCCGAAATGTTCCTGACTCCTTATGAACCAGATCACATAAGAAAGGCGAAGGATTTTACAGGCAAGGCCATAGAGGAGCTTGCCAATGCGGCCCTTGAACATGGGATTTTCATAGTGGCAGGGAGTCTTCCCTATCCACAGGAGGGTGGTAAGCCCTTTAACAGGTCATTCGTCTTTGATGCCAAGGGCAGGGTTGTATGTTTCCATGACAAGCTTCATCTTTTTGATTGCGAACCCCCGGGAGGGCCGGTGGTGAGGGAGTCTGATATAATCAGGAAAGGAAATCACCTGGATACCTTCGAGACCCCCTGGGGCCTATCCTCTGTTATTGTTTGCTATGATATCAGGTTCACTCCCCTCTTGCAGTTGCTGGCAGACAGAGGTGTTGTTCTTTTATTCGTCCCAGCTGCGTTTTCTCTTTCAACTGGCAAGGCACATTGGGAGATGCTAGTAAGGCTAAGGGCGGTAGAGATACAGGGCTTTGTTGTTGGTGTCCAGCCAGCTTATAACCCTGACCTTAAGTATATACCCTGGGGACATTCAATCGTGTCTAATCCTTGGGGAGAGGTGCTCATGGATGCAGGGAAAGAAGAGGTGGTAAAGGTCGTGGACATAGATATGGAAGAGGTAGAAAAGATAAGGATGTCTTTTCCATTACTCGAGCACCGTAGATCTGATCTGTATTCCACCACGTGGCTGGGTAATCGATGATAAAGATAGAGGAATTAAAAAAGTCTTTTAGGGAACTAAAGGTCCTAGACGGTGTCTCCCTTGACATACCAGAAGGGGAGATAACCGTTGTAATAGGTCCCAGCGGGACAGGCAAGAGTGTACTATTGAAGCATATCCTTGGACTTATAAGACCGGATTCAGGGAACGTGTACATCGATGGGAAGGACGTAGTCAGTATGAAA
>QMLJ01000325.1 GCA_003643935.1 Deltaproteobacteria bacterium
TAGTAAAATACCGTAGGATCGTATCTCTCCCAAATACCACCCGGCGACCTGAAATCAGGTATACCAGATTCTGTGCTTATCCCAGCCCCTGTAAGGGCAACTGCATATTTTGACTGTACAAGGAGAGTCGCTGCTTTTTCTACAAGTGATAGATCCATATGATTGTAGGTCTCTATCAGATATGTATTGCAAGGTCAATCAATAATGTAGCATAGGGCCAGATGCATACCTGAACGGCCTAATGCCCTATATTAAACAAGTCCTCCTTCAGACCAAGGTTAAATCTATATCCACTAAGCACTATGTGGGTATGGTTACCCATTGCATCTATCACGTCTATTTCTTTTACTAGATCACCATTTACAAGTACTTCTATTGATCCCCTGCCATTTTTGGGGCTAAGGTATATTCTTGGACCCTTTTCATCAACTATGTATGCGTCCTCAATGGAACCAAGCCCCGAGAAAAAGGCCAGTATATTCTGCGTGGCTATACCTTTCGGCACGTCCTGCACAATCATCTTTTTCTCCCCAGGCAGATATATCATCGCCTTTGTGCCCTTCATCACTATAATCTGCCTCTCTGGCTTGTATACATCCATCCTTACATAATCAGGCCTCTTATAGTACAGCTTCCCTGTAAAACGTACTTCTTTATCAAGTAAACGGTAATAACTTAACTGCGCAAAGTTTACACTGAAATCTGCAAGTCCTGAGTACCTTGCCTGTACATCAGAGAGAGAGGTAGCACGAGCACTAAAAGGGATAATGGAAAAAAATAAAATTAAGATAATAACAACGGGTCTATTCATCCATGTCCTTCGTATATGGTGCCAATAGTACCTTCCTTGGTTTTCCCGCAGCATCAGGTGGCCCTATAACACCATCCCTTTCCATCTGTTCTATAATCCTAGCTGCCCTGTTGTAACCTATCCTAAATTGCCTCTGTATCATGGATATTGATGCAGTGCCCTTGTTTGTAACGAATTCTAGGGCCTCGTCGTACTTGGGATCGTATTCATCCATTTCCGAGCCAGCTCCATTAGAAGACCTGCTTGCTATTTTATTTACCTCTTCTCTAATTTCATCCACGTACTCCGGCGACTCCTGTTCCTTAATAAATGCCAGTACCCTCTCTATTTCTTCCTCTGACACGTATGCCCCGTGTATACGCTTTAAATGTGACTTTCCTGGATACAGAAAGAGCATATCGCCCATACCAAGCAACTGCTCGGCACCAGACGCATCAAGTATGGTCCTTGAATCAGTCCTTGATGAAACCCTAAAAGAGATCCTTGCAGGGAAATTGGCCTTTATGAGACCGGTTATCACGTCTACCGAGGGTCTCTGCGTTGCAACGATCATGTATATGCCTGCTGCCCTCGCCATCTGTGCAAGCCTTGCTATGTGTTCCTCGACCTCCCTGTTTACCATCATGAGATCCGCCATCTCATCTATTACTATCACGAGCTTGGGGAGCAGACCCAGGTTATCTTCGTCCTTTCTAGTTGAGGCAAGTATAGTGTGTGCGTCCTTTATATTCTTTTTTATCTTTCTGTTATAGCTGTCCACGTTCTTTACCCCGAGAATCTTTATAAGGCCGTAACGCATCTCCATCTCTTCGACCGCCCACTTGAGGACAGGAAGTGCCTCCTTCGGGTCTATCACAACAGGATAGAGCAGGTGCGGTATGCCCTCGTAGTTGGAAAACTCTATCCTCTTTGGATCGATTATTATGAACTTCACCTCACTTGGATTGCATCTGTAAAGCAGAGAAAGCACCATTGTATTGAGCCCTACACTCTTTCCAGTACCCGTGGCACCAGCTATTAGCAGGTGGGGCATCTTTGCAAGGTCAGCCATCACAGGCATACCCTCTATGTCTGTCCCGAGCGCTATTGTAAGGGAAGAGGGAGAACTCATGAATTCCTTGCTACTGATTATACTCCTTAGGTACACGATCTCCCTGTTCCTGTTGGGAACCTCTATCCCAACCACGTTTTTCCCGGGTATTGGCGCCACAACCCTCACGGGAGCGGCCTTGAGTGCCATCGCAAGGTCATCGGCGAGTGCCACTATCCTGTTTATCTTTATACCCGGGGCTGGCTTGAACTCGTACATGCTGACAACTGGACCGGACTTTATCTCTAGAATATCGCCCTCAACGCCAAAGTCCCTTAGCTTCGAGATTATAAGTGCTGCATTTGCCCTGAATTCCTTTGGGGAGATTGATTTCTTGTGGGAATCAGGCGCCTTGAGAAGAGAAAGAGGAGGCAGGTTATAATGTCCCATAAAGTCAAGGGTTGCCTGCCTTGGGATTTCTTCTGTATGGTGAGTTCCTTTCTTAGATATCCCCTTTGTGCTTATGCTTATGGAAGGAGATATCTTGCCTTGTTTCACTACAGCCTCTTTCCTATCCTTATGCTCTCCATTTCTGCTAAGCCGAGGCAAAGCCACCTGTGAAGCAGGCCTTATTCCACCCGATATCAGACCTATCATCCGGTTGTAGACCTTCCTGAGGTCATAGCCGAGCATTAAAGCTGCAATAAAGAGTGTTACAAGGAGGATTAAAGAGCCAAGTGTGTTCA
>QMLJ01000030.1 GCA_003643935.1 Deltaproteobacteria bacterium
AAAGTTTAAAGGGGATTTCAGGCTTATGTTTCAATGGCAAAACGAGACTGATAAGCCGGAAAGAACAAGGGGTAGGATAAGGTTAAGGTTGGGTGTTGTTAAAGAGATAAATAAAAAGCTGGAGGTGGGTTTTGGCCTCGCCACAGGAGACAAGAATCCCCGCTCCACAACCGTGAATCTATCTGACACCTTCTCGAGCCCTGATATAAGGATAGACTATGCCTACTGTGAGTACACACCAAGCACATGGTTAAACATATGGGGTGGGAAATACAAGGGAATTAAGAAGGCCGTGTGGATGGCATCTGATTTGTTATGGGATTCAGATATCCGACCTGAGGGCTTGGGCCTTAGATTGAATTACACTACAGGTCCGGGTATGCATCTATTTGCCAATACAGGTGTATGGATCCTGGATGAGCAAAAAGAGGATTCTGATCCTATTATGTATGTTATTCAACCTGGCTTAACATGGAGCAACTTAGAAGGTATTCAGGTAAAGGCAGCAATTGCCTATTATGGATTCAATGCCGTCCAAGGTCATTCATTGAATCATTCATCAGATTCAAATACTCACCTTTATACGGATAGTGAGGGTAATAATCATCTTAAGTATGATTACGATTCATATGCGCCCAGTTGTGAGATAGGCATAATGAATACCTCCACTCTTATTCCATACCTTGCTCTCTTTGGGGATTACGTGCATAACACGGATCCCAATACTAGGAATGATGGATACCTTGCAGGTCTGAAGATCGGGCATAAAAAGGTCAAGGACTCCAGACAGTGGCAATTCAAGTACATGTACAGGCGGCTGGAAAAGGATGCATGGCTGGATGTCTTTCCTGATTCAGATGCATTTGGAGGGAAAACAGATGTCAAGGGCCATGAGGTGACCTTTGACTATGGTCTTGGCAAGCATACGAGTATTGGATTTGACTATTATCATATGAGGGGTATAAGTGGTACCTCAAGGAAGCAGAATCTATCGCAGGTTTACTTCTTGACCAGGTTTTAGGTAACAATTTAGCCCTGTTGAACGTCTTGGTGCAGGTGCGGTATTCTTATACCTCGATCATTGAAACTGTACCGCTGGATGACCTGGTTGCAGCAATGCTGTAAAACAGTTATATAGGACATGGTTTCTGGGGGAGGTGCTTACTATGCGGGTGACATTACTATATGACAATACATCGGCTAGACAGGACCTTGAGCCTGACTGGGGTTTTTCATGTCTGGTAGAGGTGGAGGCAAGGCCACCCATCCTGTTTGATACAGGCGCAAGAGGAGATATATTACTGCATAACATGGAAAGGCTGGGAGTGGACACGTCCAGTATCCGAGGTATTTTCATTTCTCACGATCACTGGGATCATACAGGAGGGCTAAATGCATTCTTGGGGGCCTCTGCCAGCGGTATAAGGCTCTTCGTGCCCAAGAATTTCTCTGGTAGGCCTGATGTGGAGGATATTAAGGTAATAGATAGGCCAACAGAGATAATGGATGGTATTTTTACAACAGGTGAACTCGCAGGTATTGAGCAGTCCATGGTGGTGAAGACTCCAGAGGGCCTGGTTGTAATAGTAGGGTGCTCACATCCAGGCGTGGAGGCCATACTCAACGCTGCATCCACTTTTGGCAGACCCTACGCACTTATAGGAGGCCTGCACGGTTTTAACAAATTCGAGGTGCTCTCCGGACTTTCCCTTATATGTCCATGCCACTGTACGCAGCACCAGAAAGAGATATTCTCTCTTTATCCAGATGTCAGCATACAGGGCGGTGCAGGTAGGGTAATCTCAATATAGACTGTGAGAATTAAAGTGAAGGACCAAGGTACGGTATTAACTAGTCTGGCATGTGGATGAGGCTTGGTTTATGGAATCTGGAAGGGTCGATCTCTAGCTGTTTTCGGTATAGACGCGCTGTACCCTTCTGGACATATTGCAGGTTATCTCGTAGGGTATGGTGTCTGCCCAGATTGCCACGTCCTCTGCGGTTACACTGTCTTTACCGAACAGTATGACCTCTTCACCCGGACTATACTTGTCATTGCCTAGGTCTACAAGGCTCTGGTCCATGCATACCCTGCCTACTATCGGATACTCCTTGCCTTGTATTATTACCCTAGCCCTGTTTGAAAGAGACCTAGGGTAGCCGTCGGCATAACCTACGGGCACGGTTGCTATATAAGTGTCCTTCTTTGGCCTGTAAGTGTGGCCGTAGGAAAGGCCAGTACCCTTGGACACCCTTTTTACGAACATTATGGCACTCTTAAAGGTCATGGCCGGAACCACGTCTAGACTCTTTGGAAGGGTGGTGGATGGATATAGTCCATAGCAAAGTATACCAGGCCTGACCATGTCCATGTAGGAAGAGGGCTCTGTCAGTATGGCACCTGAGTTTGCAGAGTGTCTAAGCCCGGTATCTATATTTAACCTGGCGAGTTCATCTGCCATGGAGTTGAACCTATCAACCTGCATAGACGTGAAGGATGTATCAGGGGTATCTGACAGTGGGAAATGGGTGTATATGCCCTCTAATCGTAATTCCTTTATTGTTGATATATGCTTTATAATCTCCATGGTATCTTTTGGTGGAAGGCCTAGCCTCCCCATGCCGGTGTCTGTCTTTACATGTACGCCAATCATTTTTTGCCACTTGCGTGCCCCTGATACAAGATGCTCAACAATGGACATATCTACCACAGTAGGTATCAGGTCATAATGGAATATTGCATCTATATCACCCACAGATGTTCCTATCAGTGCAAATATTATTATGGGGAGCCTTATCCCTGATTCTCTCAGGCTTATACCTTCTTCAATGCTAGCCACACCTAACATGTCAACTAGAGAATGCTTCTCCACAAACCTGCCCACCACCTGTGCGCCGTGGCCATAGGCATCTGCCTTTATGGCCATCATTATCTTTGTGTTAACGAGGTTTCTTATGGCCTCCAGGTTGTGACGTATGGCAGACAGGTCAATCTCAACACGGGTTGGTCTCATGCGCGTTCACTAGTCTGCTTTTTTCCTGAGGAACGTGGGTATCTCGAACTCTTCATCGTCGATTACGCTTTCGTCCACTACCATGCCCATCTTTATGACCTCTTTCTTGTCCTTGTTTTCCTTCTTCCTCATGAATGCGGGCCTGTCATAGTTGGCTACCTTTGCATCGTTCAGTGCACTGTCAAGCCTGTAGGTGTCATCCTTTCTTGAGAGTACCACGGGCTTAGAGGAAAATCCCGTTGCAACCACTGTTACGTTCATCTGGTCGCTCATGCTTTCGTCTATAACGACACCCCAGATGATATTTGCATTTTCGTCTGCCGCGCTCTGGATTATGGATGATGCCTCCTGCATCTCGTCCATGCTTATGCTTGGATCACACGTGATGTTTATCAAAAGGCCCTTTGCGCCTGTTATATCCATATCTTCCAGGAGTGGACTGGAGATTGCAGAATGTGCTGCATCCTTTGCCTTGTTGTCTCCAGTGCCGGTGCCTATGCCCATGAGTGCCTTTCCCTTCTCGCACATCACAGATCTTACGTCGTTGAAGTCAACGTTTATAAGGCCGGTGTTATTCACAAGGTCTGAAATGCCTTTTACTGCATTCAGCAGTATGTCGTCCGCCTTTTTAAATGCCTCCAACATGGGGAGACTCTTTCCGCCTATGCTGAGTAGCCTGTTATTGGGTATTATAATAAGGGCATCAACGTTTTCGCTGAGCATCTGTTCGCCTTCCTCGGCCTGCTTCATCTTGCGTTTTCCTTCGAACGGGAAGGGCTTTGTCACCACAGCAACTGTAAGAGCACCGAGTTCTCGGGCAATACGCGCTATAACGGGTGAAGCCCCGGTGCCGGTGCCGCCACCGAGACCTGCCGTGACGAACACCATGTCAGCGCCTTCCAGGGCTGACCTTATATCCTTTTCGCTTTCCTCGGCTGCCTTGAGTCCGATCTCAGGATTGCCGCCTGCGCCCAAGCCCTTGGTCAATTCTGACCCTAGTTGTACCCTGCTGGATGCAAGTGAGACCTTCAGGGTCTGTATATCCGTGTTTGCGGCAAGGAATTCTACGCCCTTAAGGCTGGATGTTATCATGTTGTTTACGGCATTACAACCGCAGCCCCCTACACCCATCACCTTGATTCTTGCCCCTACCTGTTCCATTTCTTCCAGTTCAAACATCCCATCACCTCCATGGCTTGCTTTTTAAAAGACCTCCTTGAACCAGTGTTTCATTATCTCGAGGATCCTCTCAAGGATTGAGGTTCCCCTGTTTCCATAGTTATAGTTACTCCTGGAACTCTCATACAGGCATAGCCCCACGGCTGTTGAGAATGCAGGGCTGCTGACGAGTTCAACCAGGCCGTTTACACCCCTGGGTATACCCACCCTGACCGGCATGTGCAATATGCTCTCTGCAAGCTCTGCGACACCCTCTAGCGAGCTAGATCCCCCGGTTAGAACCAGGCCTGCGGAAAGCTGGTCTGACATACCAGTATTCCTTATCTCCAGGTAGGCCAGCTTGAACAGCTCCTCCATCCTTGATTCAATGATCTCTGACAATACCCTCCGGGGTACCATCCTTACCGTGTCTCCTCCTATGGATGGGACCTCGATTTGTTCTTCCCTTGAGACATTCGAGGATATTGCATGTCCGTATTTTATCTTCAACCTTTCTGCCTCTGCTATGGGTGTCCTTAGGCCTACAGCAATGTCATTCGTCACGTGGTCACCACCAAGGCCGAGAACAGCCGTGTGCCTTATGGATCCGCCATTAAACACGGCAATATCCGTTGTTCCACCTCCAATGTCCAGCAATGCCACCCCAAGCTGCCTTTCATCCTGTGTAAGAACGGCTGCTGCTGAAGCGATCTGTTGCAGTACTATATCCTGGAGGCCAAGCCCGGCTTTTTGGGCGCACTTTGTTATGTTGCTTACTGCGGATACTGACCCGGTTACTATGTGAACCCTGGCCTCCAATCTGGAGCCTGCCATGCCCACTGGGTTGGAAATCCCCGATATGTCGTCCACGGCAAATTCCTGAGGCAACACGTGGATGATCTCAACACCAACGGGTTTTGCAAAGTCCTTTGCCTGCTCAACCACCCGTTTCTTGTCTGCCTGTGTTATCTCATCTCCCTTGATTACTATTACCCCGCTCGTGCTTATTCCCTGGATATGGCCTCCTGCAATACCTGTGTAGACCTCGTCCACCCTTATACCAGCCATCTTCTCGGCATCCTCAACGGCGTGCCTTATTGCGTTTACCGTTTGCTCCATGTTTACAACCAGACCACGTCTCAGGCCCTTTGACTCAGAGAGGCCAAAACCTATTACCTCCAGTTTATCATCCTCGCCAAGCTCGGTTATAAGACAACATATCTTTGTGGTACCGATATCCAGCCCTACTATGATCCTATCTCGCGAAGTCATCCGAGCTACGCTCCCTTGCTCGAGGAACGAAGCACTATTTTATTGTCAAAACCCAGGTCCATACTCACTCCCTCCCTTGCTCTCAGTCTCTTCATAACAACAAATGCCCTTTTTATCTTGGATATATCTATCCCGTCCCATAACACCAGGCTTATCTTGCCTTCGAGGCTTATGGTTGTTCTCATGCCTGGTCCTAAATCTACAGTCTTTACCGTATAGCCATGTTTTTCTATTATCTGTACAGAGTTTGCCAGTGTCTTTAGAAATGATGCCCTGGACTCTACAGGTAAGTTATTTATACCCTCTATGGTGAGACCGGTAAACGATTTGGGCGCTAAGGCAAAGACCTTGCCTTCCTTTGATACCAGGTATCTTTTTCCATCTATTATTGCGCATGCCTCGGGCTTGTATTCCTTTATCCTGACGGTAACGGATGCAGGAATGAACCTCCTGGATATGCTTACAGACTTGATCCATGGGTAACTCTCCAGCCTGTCCTTTGCGAGTTCCATGTTCCATGAGAATATATTGTCACCCTTATCGAGATCCAGCATGGATATTACCTGGTCCCTCTTTACATGGGAGGCCCCCTCTATCCTAATGCTCTTTACCAGGAACACCTTGGACGTTGAAATGTATGCTATGGCGCATATGCTTACCAGTACAAGCGAGATAACTATCGACAGCCATATGGATAGCCTCAAAAGGCTGTTGACATAGCCCCAAGTCTTCTTCTTTGACTTTATCTTTTTCCTTGGCTTGAAATCCTCAACCAATGAGCTTAACCTCCTCTTTCAGCTCTATTCCGAATCTGGATTTTACCCTTTGCTTTATCACGTCGATGAGTTTTTTCACGTCAGATGCGTTTGCATCCCCATCATTTACAATAAAGTTTGCATGTAGAGGGGACACCATTGCACCGCCGATCCTGTATCCCTTTAGTCCTGCCTCTTCGATAAGGTAACCTGCAGACATGCCCTCGGGATTCTTGAATACAGAACCGCTGGTGAAACCCTTGGGTTGATTCCTCCTTTTCTCAAGATAATTACTCGTGCGTTCTTGGACGTGCTTAGGATTACTTGGGTCAAGCTTCAAGTAAGTACCTGTAATGACGACATTGTCCGGCAGGTTCCCTGACCTGTAAGAGGAATGGATGTCCTCTCTTTTCAAGTTGAATTCACCATTTCTGCCTGTGAGCTCAATGGATATGACTCTGTCCATTATCCATTCATCCCGTGTACCTGCATTCATGAAAAGGGCTCCACCGAGGCTTCCTGGTATACCGGAGAGAAACTCTAGACCGCTTAATCCCTCTTTTATGCAGAATGTAAGGATCTCGTTAATTGGGGTTTTAGCACCTGCATGTATAGTCTCTCCCTTGAGTTCTATGAAAGAGAAATTATTTCCCAGTCTGAGCACTGGTATATCAATGGGCGTATCCCCGAAGATGGTGTTTGTGCCTTCCCCTAGTATGAAGAGTCTATTGTTACTTGCAAGGAAGTGCGCTATATCCTCTGTATTCTCTGCTATGAATACATTAGAGATGTATCCTCCACAATGCATGGATGTAATGTTTCTTGCGCTTACATTATGCAATAGTTTCACCCCAAAAGCTCCAGTAACCTTATTCCCTGTCTCCATATATCGCCTGCACCCAAGAATACCACTATGTCACCTCTTTTAAGCCCTTTGATGATTGTTTCAGGTATGGTATCTTTGTCTTCTACGTAAGATGCCGACCTGTGACCGTGTTCCTTTATGCTGTCCAGGAGTTTCATGGCTGATACACCGTCTATTGGTTTTTCAGATGCAGGGAATATATCCGTTACATATAGTATGGCAGCATCATAAAATGCGGTGACAAAGTCGTCGAACAGGGCCTTTGTTCTTGAATAACGATGCGGCTGAAACACAGCTATAATTCTTCTTCCCGGGAACCCGAGCCTTATTGCATTTAGCGTATTTCTTATCTCTGTTGGATGGTGCCCGTAATCATCCATAACTATTATGCCTTTCTTTTCTCCCCTTACGTGAAATCTTCTCTGTACCCCTTTGAAGTCCGATAGTGCCTCTCTTGCAGTCTCGAAGGGGATCTCTAATTGCATTGATACAGAGAGTGCTGCCATGGCGTTTAAGCAGTTATGTATGCCCGGGACATCTATCTTAATCTCACCAAGCATTTTATTAGCCTTGTATGCGCGGAAGATGGACGTTGATCCCTTGAAGCTAGGTGCCGTGCACCTGAAGTCTGCCTGTGCACTTGTACCATATGTTATGACCTTCCTTTCGAGCTTGGGTAGTATGGACTGTATGTTCTCATCATCCAGGCATACCACATCGAATCCATAGAACGGTACCTTGTTGAGAAAGGTTATGTAAGTAGACTTGATATCATCCAGATCTGTGTAGCAGTCCATGTGTTCTTTCTCTATGTTTGTAACAACAGCCACTATAGGGGCTAGCTTGAGAAATGACCTGTCGCTCTCGTCGGCCTCTGCTACCAATATATCGCTTTCCCCGAGCCTTGCATTGGAATCGAAGAGGTCCAACTTGCCACCGATTACAGCGGTTGGGTCAAGCCCTGCCTTTGCCAGTATTGTTGCAAGCATTGAAGTGGTGGTTGTCTTTCCATGCGTGCCTGCTATGGCAATCGAGTATTTCATGCGCATAAGCTCGGCCAGCATCTCTGCCCTGGGTATGACAGGTATTCCCCTGCTTGCGGCCTCTCTGCATTCAGGGTTATCCTTGCTTACGGCAGATGAATATACTACCACCTGTGAGTGGAGGATGTTCTCGGGCCTGTGCCCAATATTGATTTTTGCTCCAAGGCGTTTGAGCCGCTCTATAGTATCCGAGCTTTTTATATCAGAGCCTGTGACTTCGAAGCCCAGGTTCAAGAGAAGCTCAGCTATGCCACTCATACCTATGCCACCTATGCCAACGAAGTGTATTCTCCTAATACCGTCAAACACCGGCAATCACCTCTGCAATCCTTGTTGATCCGTTAGCCGTAAATAGCATACCCATTGCCCTTGATGCCATCTCTAATCCCTCTTTGTTTTTCACCCTCTTCTCTATCTCGTTGGCCAGCCTCTCTGCAGAGAGTTCGCTCTCAGGTATTATCCAGCCCCCACCCATAGATGCAACGTACCTGGCATTCTCCATCTGGTGATTATCAGCTGCGTAAGGATAGGGTATCATTATGGCAGGTAATGACGCTGCCATAAGTTCGGTGAGTGTTATGGCACCTGCCCTGCATACTGCCAGGGTTGAATCCTTGTAGACCTCTACCATATCATCAATGAAGTCAAGGACGCGCGCTTCTATGGATATCTCCTTGTACCCTTGGACCACCAATGCATAATCTCTTGATCCTGTTTGGTGTATGACAGGTAGCTTGATGCCCCTATCTTTACATATTTTCAGTGCATCAAGTGCCGTACGGTTGATCCTGCTTGCCCCAAGGCTACCCCCCATTACAAGGATGGCATTGGCACGTGTCCTGTCCTTGGTATCTTTAAGGGCCTCTATTTCCTTTCTT
>QMLJ01000326.1 GCA_003643935.1 Deltaproteobacteria bacterium
ACCATACGAGGCAAGCGGTACAAGTGGCATGAAGGCTGCGGCCAACGGTGTTTTGAACCTGAGCATACTGGATGGATGGTGGGATGAGGCATTTAACGGGGAGAATGGATGGGCAATAGGCGATGGCAAGGAATACCCGGATCCTGAGACTCAGGATTTATTGGATGCCGGGACCCTTTACGATATACTGGAAAACACTGTTATTCCAATGTATTACACGTTAAACAACGAGGGTACACCTGAACGATGGGTAGAAATGATCAAAGAATCTATCAAGACCATAGTACCGGTTTTCAATACGCACACCATGCTCCAGAAATACTACAACGAGATATACTCACCTGTAGCAACCAGGGCAGGAGAGCTCAGTAAGGATAACTTCGAGAGGGCAAGAGCACTTGCGCAGTGGAAGAGAGAGATAAGTTCAAGGTTCTCCACTGTTAATGTCAAGTGGTACAGTCTGGATGGAATAAGTGGGGACTCCCTGAAGCTCGGGGACGAATTCAGGGTTGACGTAGGTGTGGAACTGGGCAAGCTCACGGAAGATGAACTTAAGGTGGAACTCGTTATAGGAGAGCCTGAAGAAGGTGAGTCCATCAAGGATCACTTTATAGTATCAATGACAAAGACAGGTTTTGATACAGAAAAGGGCCTGACACTGTACACCGGAAGATACAGGGCATCAAAACCTGGTAAATTTGTATACGGGATACGTGTGTTGCCAAGCCACCCGGATCTACTGGACTACCAAGAACTAGGACTCGTCTACTGGGTATAGATAAGGACAATCCTAATGGACCACTGTCCAAGCTGCATTGTATATGGGAGGGGGTCATCTATTTCCCTTATCTATTCCAAGTCTTAGATTAAAAAACAGGTTAAGGGAATAAACGGAACCCTGCCTCAGCAGGAATGGGCTTGCAATTGTAATTATTGACATAGCTAAAATGCCGTGATAGAGGCATTAATCATAGAATCCTAGTATTAACAAGACATCCTGTACAAGCCCTAAAGCCGGCAATACACCACGATGACACCTAGAACAGAGAGCCTATGTCTACAAACTGTTTTTAGAAAAACGCAAGGTAAAGGGAGGTTAAGATGAGAATAATTGCGATTATTAACCAAAAGGGCGGTTGCGGCAAGACAACAACGGCCATTAACCTAGGTGCATGTCTTGCTGAAAAGAAGAAAAGCGTGCTTTTGGTGGACATGGATCCCCAGGCCCATGCCACGCTCGGGCTAGGCTTCAAACCCGGTGATTATTCAATAAGCGTCTACGATCTCCTGACAGGTAAAGACAACGATAGCCTACATGCAGAAGACGCAACGATCAAGTACTCTGAAAGACTTCACCTCATACCATCCGATGTAATGCTCAGTGCTGCTGAGCCGGTGCTCCTCAAAAAGGAATACCGGGAGTATTACCTCACCGATGTATTAAAACCTGTGCAAGACAAATATGACTTCATCATCTTGGACTGTCCCCCCAATATTGGCATACTTACCTTTAATGCCCTTGTTGCCTGCAACGAGGCAATAATACCCATTGATAGCGGTTTGTTTTCCTTGCACGGGCTGTCAAGACTAATGGAGACAATCAACCTCGTGAACGTAACCTATGGTCATAAAATAAGGGTCAATGGGCTTGCCACCATGTATGACAGAAGGACAAGAATAGCAGGCGAGTCCTTGATTGAAATGAGACGAAGTCTATTAGGCCATGTCTTTAAGACCGTGATCAGGCTCAACGTGAAACTAAAAGAGGCTGCAAGAAAAGGAAAACCCATAACAGCCTATTCCAGGGACTGCTCGGGTTACAAAGATTATATGAACCTTTCCAAGGAACTCCTTGAGCCCTTAACACTGCAACCAAGCCTTAAAGAAGGGATAAAGGAAATCAAGTCTCCTGAGGTAACTGAAGATGGGGTCCTGTTTACCTACTATAATCCCAATGCCAAGAAGGTGGCCCTCGTGGCGGACTTTAACGACTGGAAGCCAAACCAGGTACAACTATTTAATATTGACGGAAACGGCGTATGGCAAAAAATAGTGCCACTTAAGAAAGGAAAATACGAGTACAAGTTTATAGTGGATGGCCAATGGACAAAGGACCCTGCAAACCCGCGTGTGGTAGAGACTGATTTTGGGGAAAACTCGTACCTGGAAGTACGCTGATAGATGCCAAAGAAACCAGGCGCATCACGGGGCATAGAAGAAGTCTCTAGGTATTTTCTCTCAGGTGTAAGGAGAGAAAATATCCCAGGAAAGAGCATGCCTAATGCTAAGACCTATACCCTTAGTATCTGCCACTTGAACTCCAGTATAAGGCAGGCATTCTTCATTGCCAATATTGCACTTGAACTCTCAAGGCATAGACATAAAACCTATGTCTGGGACTGCAGGGATCAACTGGATATAGGAACAAGGCACATGATGTCAGGGCTTCCAGTAAGCAAAGAGGGTAACTCAGAATACATAGTCCAGCTGTACGGCCTCCCTGATATACGCATATACACACCCGGGCAAGGGCAAAAGGTACTTATGAAAACCCTTGTAGATACATGTAATGCTTCTAATAGAG
>QMLJ01000327.1 GCA_003643935.1 Deltaproteobacteria bacterium
AGGCTGATATCCTGAGCAGATATAAGGTGCATGGTGCAGGGTTGTTTCCCTAGACATGCTTTGAGTGTTTACTTTCATTTAATGCCATTACTGATGCTGCCATATCTGGAATTGGCAGTAATATATGAGCTTTAATTTTATCGACTTGACATAGGCTTTGCGTGTCTTATTCTTTAAAGAAACAGGTTTTATGCCTGTAGTTGAGAGCTAGACTATGCATAATAAATGTTTATAAAGCCAAGGAGGTGTATCATGCTGGGTGGATACATGGGAAAGGTTCTACGGGTAGACCTTTCAACAAAAAGTGTGAGGGAAGAGGATATAAAGGAAGATGTTGCAAGGGATTTCATAGGGGCAAGGGGTTATGGTGTAAAGATCATGTATGACGAGGTGGATCCTGCTGTAGAACCCCTCGGTCCGGAGAACAAGCTCATCTTTGCAACAGGCCCACTCACACTTACCCCTGCGCCTACAGGTGGGCGCTATGATGTTGTAACAAAGAGTCCTTTAAACGGTGTGATCGCTGGCTCTAACTCGGGTGGCTTCTGGGGGCCAGAACTCAAAAAGACAGGCTATGATATTCTCATTGTAGAGGGGGCCTCTGATAAGCCTGTTTATCTCTGGATTACGGATAGCGGTGTGGAGATAAAGGACGCATCTCATCTCTGGGGCAAGGATGTGTATGAGACCACTGATAGAATCATGGAAGACCTGGGATCGGATAAAAAGATCAGGGTTGCCTGTATAGGGCCGGCTGGTGAGAGGCTTGTAAAGTTCTCCGCGGTGATGAACGACAAGTCCAGAGCTGCCGGCAGGACAGGTGTTGGGGCTGTTATGGGCTCAAAGAAGTTGAAGGCCATAGCTGTAAAGGGGAACAAAAGGGTAAAGATCGCGAGGCCTGATAGGTTCAAGGAGGCACTTAAGACAGCCATGGACAAGATAAAGACAGACGCCATCACCTCCGAAGGCCTACCCAAGTACGGGACAATGGTGCTCAACCATATTATCGATGCCAATGGACTTTACCCAACGAGAAATTTCCAGACCGGCACCTTTGAGGGTGTGGACAAGGTCTCAGGGGAAAGGCTCGTTGAGACCTATCTTGTAAAGAATAAGCCCTGTTACGGCTGTCCTATAGGGTGTGGAAGGGTTACTAGACTACCGGACGGCGAGGAAGGAGAAGGCCCGGAATACGAAACCAGTTGGGCTTTTAGTGCGGATTGCGGCGTGGATGACCTAGTGACAGTGATAAAGGCGAATTACCTGTGCAACAGGCTGGGACTTGACACAATATCAACTGGTGCCACGATTGCCTGTGCAATGGAACTCTATGAAAAGGGTTACCTTGAGAGGACGGAGTTCTCAGGTGAACCCGAGCCAAGGTTTGGCAATTCCGAGGCCATTGTTCATTATACAGAGGCAATAGCTTATAGAATGGGGCTGGGCGATGCACTGGCCGAAGGGTCATATGCCTTTGCCCAGGCACACGGTCATCCTGAGCTTTCTATGAGCGTGAAGAGGCAGGAACTCCCTGCGTATGATCCAAGGGGGGCGCAGGGACATGCCCTGGAATATGCAACGTCCAACAGGGGGGGATGCCATGTCAGGGGCTATATGATATCGCCCGAGATACTGGGTACGCCTGAGAAGCTGGATCCATTTTCCACCGAGGGAAAGGCACAGTGGGTCAAGACATTCCAGGATCTGACCGCTGTGATTGATGCAGAGGGTCTGTGCCTGTTCAGTTCCTTTGCACTGGGTGGAGATGATTATGCAGATCTTCTCTCTGCAGTGACAGGGGAGGATTACAGTGTTGAGGATGCGTTGAAGGTAGGGGAGAGGATATGGAACCTGGAAAGGCTCTGGAATCTAAAGGCAGGTATAAGCAAGAAGGACGATACCCTGCCCCCGAGATTCCTGGAGGAGCCCTTGCCAGATGGTGCTGCAAAGGGTCAGGTTGCTCATCTTGATGTCACACTGCCGGAGTACTACAGCCTGAGGGGCTGGGATGATAATGGAGTGCCAAGTCCAGAGAAACTAAGGGAACTGGGGCTTGAGTAAAATGGTCTTGAGCTCGGTTCCGAGGGGGCCTTGCCCCCTTTTTTATTGTCCGGGCTGGATTAAGATAGATGAAGCATACAGAGCTTGAGTTCGACACATACAAGGTTGTTATCCCCAGGAGGCTTGATTTAAGAAAAGTTTATATAGAGATAACAAATAGGTGCAATCTCAACTGCAGAATGTGTTTCCGAAAGTTTTGGAACAGCCCTTTAGGCGAGATGCCGTTCGAAGGGTTCAGGGAGATTATAGGCCAGCTAAGAGAATTTCCCGATATCAAGACCATATACCTCGGTGGTATTGGTGAACCCACCATACATCCTGATTTTATAAGGATGGTAAGGCTCGTAAGGGATGAGGGATACAGCCTGGAATTCGGTACAAACGGTACAACATTATCGCAGATGGCAGATGCATTGGTAGATTACGGGGTTGAAAAGATCATGATATCCATAGATGCACCTGAAGAAGCAGTTTACAGGGACATAAGGGGTACGGATTTCGCTGGTGTAGTGGACAATGTAAA
>QMLJ01000031.1 GCA_003643935.1 Deltaproteobacteria bacterium
CGCGCCTGTTTCCTTCAGTTCCATGGAAGGCCAGGTCATCTCCGTTCCAAACATGGTCGAGAGCTCCCTTGCTATCCCAATCACAGAGAGACAATCACCCCTGTTGGGTGTTACATTGATGTTAAATACCCAGTCTTCCAGGTCCATTGCCTGCACCAGCGATTCGCCAGGTCTTATTCCATCAGGTATACCTTCCATGATACCTGTATGATCATCGGTTAAACCCAGCTCTCTCTCGGAGACAAGTATACCAGGTGATTCCACGCCTCTTATCTTGGCCCTCTTGACCTTCATTCCATCGGCAAGAACCACCCCTGGAGGTGCAAGGGCGCTCAGCATCCCGGGCCTGACGTTCGGTGCCCCGCACACGATGTCTAGCTTTTCTCTTCCAGTATCCACTAGCGCAATAGATAATCTGTCTGCATTGGGGTGAGGCATGACATCCACCACGCGCACGCAAACAACCTCCCCTGGTATGCTCACGTGCACAACCTCTTCCACCTCGATACCGCTCATGGTAAGGGCATCGGCCACCTTGTAAGGATTCTCGTCTATGTCCACGAAGTCCTTGATCCACTTAAAGCTGAGTAGCATGCATTTACCCCTGGTTACTGGTTTGATTGTTAACTAAACTGTTTGAGGAAACGCAGGTCATTATCAAAAAACAGTCGAATATCATCAACTGCATACTTGAGCATGGCAACCCTCTCCACGCCAAGTCCAAAGGCAAAGCCTGTAACAGATTCGTCTTTTATACCCACGTACTCGTACACGGCCGGGTCAACCATGCCGCAGCCCAGTATCTCGAGCCAACCCGTATTACCGCACACCCTGCACCCCTTACCGCCGCATATGAAGCAACCTATGTCCACCTCTGCAGACGGCTCGGTAAATGGAAAATAAGATGGCCTGAACCGCAACGGCACATCAGGCCCAAATATGGTGTGCACAAAGGCCTCAAGCACACCCTTTAGATGGGAAAAATTTATACCACTCTCGACCCATAGGCCCTCAACCTGGTGAAACATGGGCGTGTGACTAACGTCAGAGTCGGAACGGTATACCTTGCCCGGGGCTATAACCCTTATAGGTAGCTGTGAGTTCTCCATTATCCTTATTTGCACCGGCGAGGTATGCGTACGCAGAAGTGTACTCTCAGAAAAATAGAATGTGGCCTGCATATCTCTTGCTGGGTGATAAGGAGGGATATTCAAGGCCTCGAAGTTGTGATAATCATCTTCCACCTCCGGGCCATTGACCACTGAGAACCCGAGATCTACAAACATGTCCTCTATCTCTGCAAGCACTTGGTTTATTATGTGTATGCTGCCTCTCCTGAATGCCCTGCCAGGCAGTGTTACGTCAAGACCTGCCGAGGTCTTCTTATCCTCCGAGAGTATTGCTCCAGCGGCCTGCAGGCGACTATCAATATAGACCTTGAGCTCGTTTGATATCTTTCCTATCCTTGGCCTCTCCCTGGGTTCAAGCTTGCCCATCTGGCGAAGTAGGGATGTGAGCCTGCCTTTTCTGCCGAGATACTTTATCCGAAGTTTTTCAAGATGCTCTGTATTCCTCGCCTGTCCTAGCTCCTGGTCAAAGGATCTACGTATTGCATCCAGCTGGGATTCCATGGATGGTTACTATCTATTCATGACAGAATCCACGACGAAGAAGAAACCGTCTGGATCTGTTATTGCTAGGTCTGCCAGGACCTTCCTGTCAAGGATCACGCCTGAGAGCTTCATCTTGTGAACAAACTCCGAGTACCTGTAGCCCTTTTGCCTGAGTGCCGCGTTAATGCGGGCTATCCAAAGTCTACGGAACTCCCTCTTTCTCTGCTTTCTGTCCCTGTATGCATAGGCAAGACCCTTGTTTACGGTCTCTTTTGCCGCCCTAAGCAGGTTTCTCCTTCCACCGCGAAACCCCTTGGACATCCTGCGTAACTTTCTCCTCTTTCTCGTACCTATGGTTCCTCTCTTTATCCTCATTCTATATCGCCTCTCACAGGTAGGGTAGCATCCTCCTGATGCCTTTAAGATTTGCAGAATCAACAACCGTTGGTTTACCAAGGTTTCTTTTCCTTTTCCTCTTCTTAGATGAAAGGAGATGACTCTTATATGCCTTGTTCCTCATAACCTTGCTTCCGCCTGTCAAGGTGAACCTCTTTGCAGCGCTCCTGTTCGTTTTCTGCTTCATGCCATGTCTCCTCTTTACTACTTAGGGGCAAGCATCATTATCATTGTCCTGCCTTCCAGTTTGGGTTCGTTTTCCACAATTGCCAGGTCCTCAACCTCCCCGCGTACCCTGGAAAGTATCTCTAAGCCCCTGTCTTTGTATACGATCTCCCGCCCCCTGAAGAATATTACCACCTTTACCTTGTTCTTCGCCTCCAAGAAGCGCTTTATGTGTCTCAGCTTGAACTGGAAATCATGCTCATCCGTCTTGGGCCTGAACTTCATCTCCTTAACCACTATGGTTGTCTGCTTCTTCTTGGCCTGGTGCATCTTTTTTGACTGTTCATAACGGTACTTCCCGTAATCCATTATCCTGCATACAGGTGGCTTGCTGCCAGATGCCACTTCCACCAGGTCAAGCCCGTATTCTCTGGCCTTTTCCAAGGCCGCCGGAACAGTCATGATCCCCAGTTGCTCCCCTTCAGGGGAGATTACCCTCACGCTTTCCGCATTGATGTCTTCGTTTACTCTGGTACTGTCCTTTTTTCTTATAGCAACCTCCGCCGTTAAAATCGTTCTTTTAGCCCAGAGACGGGCTCATGTCAACACAGATCAGACAGGGGTATATGTCCTTGGCAATCATATCTTGGGCACTGAAGAATTTATCCTAGAGATAAGACCATCAATAGACATCTTTTCCTGCCTGCCCGACCTGTCTCTTAAGGTAATAGTATCCTCGTCCATTTCTCTCTGGCCAACAATAGCCATATATGGAACCTTCATGGACCTTGCTTCCCTTACCTTGTAGCCTATCTTTTCGTTCCTTGCATCAAGCTCTGCCCTTATATCGTTTTCTTTAAGTTTCTCTACTATGCCCTGTGCATACCCTCTCTGGGCATCGGTTATACTCATTACCACCACCTGCACCGGTGCAAGCCATACAGGGAATGCCCCAGCATAGTGCTCAATTAGTACCCCCATGAAACGCTCTATTGTACCGAGCACCACCCTATGCAGCATTACAGGCCTGTGCTTCCGACCATCCTGGCCTATATAGGACAGGTCAAATCTCTGAGGGAGGGAAAAGTCACACTGTATGGTGGCGCACTGCCACTTTCTGCCTATTGCATCCTTAAGTTTAATGTCTATCTTGGGGCCATAGAATGCACCATCCCCCTCGTTTATGTCGTAATCAAGGCCTTTTGTCTCAAGCGCCTGTTTGAGGGCACTTGTTGCAAGTTCCCAGTCCTCGTCCGTGCCAATTGATTTCTCCGGCCTTGTACTGATCTCGGTCTCATAGTCAAAGCCAAAGAGGGCCATGACCTCGTCTACCAAGTTGATTATGGATACAATCTCGTCTATGAGTTGATCTGGCATGCAGAATATGTGGGCATCGTCCTGTGTAAACTGCCTTACCCTTAGTAGCCCGTGGAGCACACCGGACTTCTCATGCCTGGTTACTGTGCCTAGCTCAAAGTACCTCAGTGGCAGGTCCCTGTAGCTCCTTATCTTCGACCTGTAGATAAGGATATGGGCAAGGCAGTTCATGGGCTTTATGCCGTATAGCTGGTTATCCACCTCTGTGAAGTACATGTTCTCCCTGTAATTATCCATGTGGCCGGAGATCTTCCACAGTTCACCCCTCAAGATGCCTGGGCCGTAAACAATGTTATAGCCTCTCTTCAGGTGCAACCTCTTCTCAAAGTCTTCAAGGATGGAACGAACCATGCCCCCCTTTGGCAGGTAAATTATAAGTCCTGGACCTACCTCATCTGACATCATGAACAGCTCAAGTTCCCTGCCTAGTCTCCTGTGGTCCCTTTTCTTGGATTCCTCCAGGAAGTCCAGGTAATCATCCAGTTCGTCTTTGGAAGCAAAGGCAGTACCGTATATCCTCTGGAGCATCTTGTTGCGCTCGTCTCCCCTCCAGTAGGCACCGGCCACGGAAAGCAGCTTGAACGCCTTGATATAGCCCGTGGATGGTATGTGCGGCCCGCGACATAGGTCAGTGAAATCGCCCTGGGTATAAAGTGAGACAGTATCGTCCTCTATATCATTCAGTATCTCCACCTTGTAAGGCTCATTCTGCTCGGCAAAGTATCTTATGGCATCTTCCTTGGATATCTCCTTGCGGCTAAAGGGCTTGTCAGCAGCTATGATCTCCGACATCTTCTTCTCAATGATCGCAAGATCTTCATATGAAAAAGGCTTGTCCCTGTCAAAGTCATAGTAAAAACCATCGTCCGTGGCAGGACCTATGGTGGGTCTTGCATCAGGGAAAAGTGCCTTCACTGCCTCTGCCATGACGTGTGCCGTTGAATGCCTTAATATCTCAAGCCCTTCCTTGCTGTGCACACTTATGGGCTCTACCTCCTTGCCTTCATCAAGCCTGGTTGACAGATCTACCAGCCTACCATCTACCCTTGCAGCAATAATGTCCGGCCCAGCAAGTAAATCCTTCAGGGTCCTACCCTTCTCTGTAATAATCTTTTTGCTACTGGCAGTTTCTTTGTTCTCCATCTAAGACCTGTCTCCCATGGTAGGCACGCAGGGATTTGAACCCTGGACCCCCACCGCGTCAAGGTGGTGCTCTCCCCCTGAGCTACGTGCCTGAAGTCACGAGACTCTCGTTATCCTGTAACGAGTGTACTTGTCAACAGGTTTTTAGCCGTTCAGGCCCACTCACACCAATACCAAGCCATCAACCTGAACCCTGTTTAACATCATGTATAATAACTGGTTATACGTGTCAGGGTGGATAAATATCACAGCCCCCTGTTTACACCCAACACGCTAAAGAGCATGTTGTAGGTCTTTGTTCTTTCCGACATCCATGAATCAAAAGCATATATATCCGCTGGGAAATTCTTGTACAGTCTGTTGAGCCTCTTGCTCAGCAGGAATACCAGGAATGCCTTAACTAGCAGGCCCATGTGCATGAAATTGTCAAGGAACTTGACCACCATCTCATTGATGGTATAGTCAAAGGTCTGGTCACTCCATATGGCACTGAATTCCTTTGGTCCGAGTATCTTTCCCTTTATAAGGGTATTAATGTCATCGTGCGATAAGTTCTGGACGAACAGCCTTATACCGTCTGCAAAGGCACGGAATGCGCCTGGACCGCGTTTCCACATTACATTGTACTCCCAGAGTCCTTCCCTACTCACATCGCCCTTTTCTATGGCCTTCTTTATGACACCAGCTGCCATCTTACCTGCGAGCAGTGATGCCGGGACACCATATGCAGAATTCGTAGAGACCTGGTAACCCGCATCCCCCACCAGTACAAAGCCATTACCAACAAGCTCAGGTTGGTCAGCACGCACAGGGATGAAAGGTGTAGGGCCAGTACCCTTTGCATATACCTTTTCTCCAAATACATGGGGATTGGACTCGCAAAATTCTATGGTGACTGCCCTTGGATCTGGATGATCCGGGAACATGGGCAGCCCACAGCCCACGTTGGTCTTGCCTTTTTGCTCGGGTACAACCCAGAAATACCCTCGGTTCTGCAAGTAGCAGTACCATCCGGGATAATCTGGATCAGGGGTATATGCCGAATCACCTATAAGGTCCCTGACCTCCCTGTAACATACAACGGTATCCTCTGGTAAAAGCCTTTCGTTGTGGTAGACCTGACTAGGCAACTTGTTACGCATCACCGCGGTGAAACCACTGGCATCGCATGTGACCTTTGACCTGAACTCCTTAAGGGCTCCATCTGATGTCCTGCATTTAACACCAACAACAAAGTTATCCTCGATAATGGGTTCCACGACATCGGTCTCAGGAAGGAATTCGCAATTGGCATCCAGAGCATACTTCAAAAGGCGCTGGCCCAAAAGGCGCCTGTGTATCAGGTATGCATCCACGTCTGCTTCAAAAGAATAAGCCTTGCTTGGCGAGAATACCTTTAGTTTTTTCATCCTAAAGTCTAGTTCCTTTCCCTCAGGGACAGGTATGCCGAATTCCTTGAAGACATACGCAGGTATGGTATCAAATGTCAGTTTCTCACCTATCTTTTCCTTCTTGCGCCTGTCTATCAAAAGGACCTTTAGACCAGACTCTGCCGCAACCTTTGAGATTGCGCAGCCCCCACTGCCTGCACCCACAACGATGAGATCGTAATGTTTATCTGCCTGCTTTGCCATTCAAACTACCTCCTCTTTTTTATTGATGTTTTTATTGATGACTATTCCAGAACATAGCGAAAGCTCGCTTTTATCATCAGCCTGCCAGGGCCTGTGTCCTCGGTCCTCGGCCCGAATGGTGCAGCGGCCATTACTGCATCCATGGCAGCCCTGTCAAGGATGGTATGTCCAGACGACCTTACAAGCCTAAGACCCAACACGTTCCCCATGCCATCAAGGCTGAACGATATCAGAGAGACTCCGTAATAACCCTTGTCTATGGCCTTCTTAGGATAAACCCATGTATTGAATATCCTGGCCTTCATCTGCTCTATGTAGTCAGCACTTAACCTGCCCTTTACATCAAAGGATATGCCCTCCGTAGTTTTTCTGGCACGTACCATACCTTTTATCCAATGCCTCTCGACGAGCCCCACGGGTATCAGCTGTTCACTGGTCTTTATGCTAGAGGGACTACCCAAGACATTCCAGGGTATGCTAAGTACCATTACATGCAAAAGTATGGATATCCCCAAGAACATGACTGACCTTAGCATTGCACCCTAATAAAACCAGTACTGAACAGACGTGTCAAGTAACAAAAATTTTCACTATTCACGGCATCATGTATTTCATAATGACGCGGTTATATGTTATATACGCTACTGGAAGCGGACGGGTCCTGGTGGATCCCCCGGACTTCAAATCCGGTGTGGGATGCGTCGAGCGTCCTGGGTGGGTTCGATTCCCATGCGCTTCCGCCATAACTTGTCAGAATTATTGCTCTTATCTTTCAATAACTTACCCCGGAATCTTAAGACATATCTGCCTGACTTGACACAGGTGCAGGTACATATGCTCCTAAATTCCTCTAGCTGCGTTAATGGGGAGCAGTATATGTTCTTTACTGACAATCAAAAACAGTCGACTTGCATTCAATCCATAAAATAAAATTCTTTAAAATAATGTCTTAAAACCCAAATTAACATTATCGATGTGAATATATTCAACTTTTTGAAAGATGTGTTTGCGTGCCTTTGCAGAAATTATTTGTTGTGGGTCAGGTAATCGCCATATGTCTTAAGCATCGTGGCTAGTCTTGTTGTTTATACTGCACCCTTGCGTGAAAGAAACTACCAAGGAAATCATCTAATAAAGTTTGAGGACTTAAAATTCGATAAAATTATCAAGGGGGTCCTAATACATTTTGCTTGATGATAAATTTAGTAGAATTATTGACAATATGCAAGAGGGCTACTATGAGGTTGACCTCAAAGGCAACTTTACCTTTGTCAACAAGGCCGTGTGCAAAATGCTTGGGATGCCAAAAGAAAAGGTTATAGGTTCCAACTACAGGGAATTCGGATCAAAAGAGACGTGCCAGAAAGTATTTAAAGAGTTTAACAAGGTATATACAACAGGAGAACCTGGCTATATTGAGTATGAGGCAATAAGAAAAGACGGGGCAAGGTTCATCGTTGCAAATTCCACGTATCTCCTCAAGGATGACCAAGGTAATATAGTTGGTTTCTACGGGCTTGGATTGGATATAACTAGAAGGAAGGAAGCAGAGGAAAAACTTAGAGAAAGTGAGGAAAAGTACCGTAGACTGTTTGAATCATCAAAAGATGCTATAATGATACTTGAACCGCCTGACTGGAAATTTGCCAAAGGCAATCCAGCAGCGCTAGATATGTTCAGGCTAAAGGGGGACAAAGATTTCTCTTATTTCTGTCCGTGGGAGCTCTCCCCTGAAAAACAACCTGACGGCCGTATATCTGAAGAGAAAGCAAAGGAGATGATTCGTACAGCCCTTGACAAGGGATCAAACTTCTTTGAATGGGTACACCTAAGAGATGATGGAGAAGAATTCCCAACAACAGTGCTACTTACAAGAGTGGAAATGCAAGACAAAACCATTTTGCAAGCTACTATACGAGACATCACCGAGCAAAAAAACTCTGAAAGAAAGCTAAAAGAGAGCGAGAACAAGTTCAGGTCCCTGGTTGAGAATGCACCTGGTCTAATAGTAACAACCATAAGTGCCGATGGTATTATCACCTATGTAAACCCTACCTGGGAGAATGTTCTAGGCTATAGAAGAGAGACAGTTATAGGAAAAAATTTCAAAGACTTCGTAAAAGATGTAGATAACTACAGGAATACACTAGAAAAAATCTGTAATGAGAAAAAGGTTATTAAGGATCTAACTATCACCCTGATCCATAAAGATGGGTCAGAGAGACTTTTCATCTTCAGTGGCACTCCAGAGCTAAATTCAAAAGGCAGGGTGAAAGGAGCCATAGGGGCATTCAGGGATATTACAGAACAGCAGAGGCTTCAGGAACAGATACACCAGTCCCAGAAATTGGAAGCTTTAGGTACGCTTGCAGGGGGCATTGCTCATGATTTCAACAATATGCTTGCAGGCATAATCGGGTATACAGATCTGACAAGGCGTATACTCCCAGAAAGAAGCAAGGGCCATGAAAATCTCTCGATCGTGCTGAAAGCGGCTGAGAGGGCAAAAGAGCTTATACAGCAGATACTTACCTTCAGTCGCCAGAGGGATGAAGAGCGCTATTCAATACAAGTGTATCCCATTGTAAAGGAATGCCTTAAGTTAATAAGATCTGCTGTTCCAAGCTCTATAAAGATAACAGAAAA
>QMLJ01000328.1 GCA_003643935.1 Deltaproteobacteria bacterium
GAGGAAGACCCTTAGAAGATTCAAGGATTGTGGAATATCGGGCATTATAATACCTGATCTACCCAGGGATGCATCTGGCGTATACAACCTGTGTTCATCACGTGGCCTTGCCCTTATCAGGCTTTTAGCCCCGACCACGAAGAGGGAAAGGGCAAAAGAGATACTGTGCCAGTGCAGTGGCTTTGTCTATGCTGTCTCTGTTGCCGGTGTTACCGGGCCTAGGGACGATCTTCCAGACGGACTTGAGAGCCAGGTGAGGTTCATAAAGGGGCTTGCCAATATCCCGGTATGCGTGGGTTTTGGCGTCTCGAGAAAGTCCCAGGTGGATAGGATTCTTAAGATTGCGGACGGTGTTATAGTAGGGAGCTACCTTGTAAAGGGTATAATGCATTCACATGATCCTGTGAATGCGGTCACAAGTGCATACCAAGACCTGGTTGCATAACCCTCTGAACCTTGTACCATAGCCTTAGCCCTTGTGCTATAGTATCCCATGCATGGGAAAGATGATGGTCAGAAAGCCCAGGATAGTAATAGGCATGAGTGGGGGAGTGGATTCCTCGGTTGCAGCTGCGCTCTTGAAGGAGCAAGGATACGAGGTCGAGGGCGTGATGATGAAGATCTGGGAGGATGGTGACTTCTACAGTGAAGCCGCCAAGGATGCATGTTTTGGTATAGACAGGTCAATGGACATGGAAAACGCCAGGGCCCAGGCAGAGACCATAGGTATACCCTTTCACGTGGTTGACCTTGTCCGTGAATACAGGGCAGAAGTGCTCAGCTATTTCCAGGATGAATATTTCTCAGCAAGGACTCCCAACCCGTGCGTTCTCTGCAACAAGAGTATAAAGTTCGGCCACCTTGTCAAGAGATTAAGGGATCTTGGTATTGTCTTTGACCTGTTTGCAACAGGCCACTATGCCCGGGTGTCCAGGGATATCTCAAGCGGACGCTATATCCTTAAGAAGGCCCTGGATACACAAAAGGACCAGTCCTATTTTCTCTATGCACTGGACCAGGATCAGCTAGGCTCTCTTATTCTCCCGCTTGGTGTTCATTCAAAGGCTGATGTAAGACAGATGGCCAAGAAATACGGCCTTGATATGTCATCCCGAGAAGAAAGCCAGGATTTCGTAATAGGGGATGATTACTCGGTGCTTTTTGGTAGGAAGCCTGCACCAGGTCCAATTATGGATATTCATGGCAACCTTATGGGCGAGCACAGGGGCATAGTGCATTACACCATTGGCCAGAGGAGGCGTCTTGGTATCGCCACCGGTGAGCCCTTGTACGTGATTGACATGGACAAGGCCAATAATACCCTTATCGTAGGCCCAAAGGATGCGTTACTGGCCAAGGAATTTATTGTATCACAGATCAACTGGATAGAGATGGTACCTGGTAAGGGTCAGGTCATAGAGGTAAGGGCAAAGATAAGGAGAAACCACGAGGAGGCCCTGGCAGAGCTTATACCCGTAGATGCCAGTACCGCATACGTAATGTTCCATGAACCCCAGTATGCAATAACACCTGGCCAGGCCGCGGTATTCTATGATGGAGACGCAGTGCTCGGAGGTGGAATCATAGAGACAGTGAAGAAAATGCTTGCATGAACCTTCAGGCGCATAGTCATTTTGTCCCTACCTGTTGAATAGAATGGATCCTTATAGAAAGAGAGCTTTGGGATGAAAATTTCACACCAGGCCTTGACTGTACTTGGTTCATGATTACTTTGGATAAAGTAAGACAATTAAATTAAATAAAATCTATAAGGAGGTAGACAATTATGATGGAATATCCCTTGCTGCTCAGGACGTTCCTCTTAAGGGCAGCTCAGTATTTTCAGAAGAAGGAGATCGTATCTGTTTATCCAGACGAGGTGTTCAGGTACACCTATGCCGACTATTACAAGAGGACATGCCAGCTGTCGCATGCCCTTGAGTCACTTGGTGTGAAGAGGGGAGACAGGGTGGCTAGCCTTGCCCTTAACAACCATAGGCACCTTGAGCTCTATTTTGGTGTGCCTTGTATGGGAGCTGTTCTGCATACAGCAAACATAAGGCTACCTGAGCAACATCTCATATACATATTGAACCATGCAGAGGACAAGGTGCTTTTCATAGACGAGGATTTCTTTTTCCTTTTCGAGGTGATAAAGGACAGATTGAAGACAGTGGAGCACGTTGTTGTTCTCTCCCAGAGCGGCACCAAGCCCGAGAGCACGTTCCCCTCTGTTTACCTCTACGATGACCTTATCTCGGAATTCCCTGAAGAGTATGATTATCCATCTGACCTGAGCGAGTGGGACCCTGCGCTCATGTGCTATACATCCGCCACCACGGGTGATCCCAAGGGTGTTGTCTACACGCACAGGGGCCTTGTGCTCCACAGCTTTGCAGTGGGTGTGACCCTTGGTGTATCAGAGGCTGACTGCGTTCTTCATATTGTCCCCATGTTTCATGCAAATGCCTGGGGTGCACCCTTTGGTGCTGTTGGCCTTGGTTGCAAGCAGGTGCTACCAGGCAGGGAAGTGCTCAACATGGAGAAACTATGCAGGATTATAGCGGATGA
>QMLJ01000329.1 GCA_003643935.1 Deltaproteobacteria bacterium
AGTGTGTCCATGACCATAAATGGTCCTGCACCTATTATTACCGCCATGTTTTTCAATGCAGCCATAGACCAGCAGATATCAAGGTTCAGGGATGAACACGGTAGAATGCCTGGCGAGTCAGAGTTGATGGACATAAGATCAACGGTGCTATCGACCGTGCGCGGCACAGTGCAGGCAGACATACTCAAGGAGGACCAGGGCCAGAATTCCTGCATCTTCTCGACGGACTTTGCGTTAAGGATGATGAAAGACATGCAGGAGTTCTTTATAGATAATAATGTCAATAATTTCTACTCCATAAGTATAAGCGGCTATCACATAGCAGAGGCAGGGGCGTTTCCCATAACGCAGCTTGCATTCACCCTTGCAAATGGATTTACATACGTCGAGTATTATCGATCCAGGGGGCTTGACGTAGATGACTTTGCAAAGAACTTTTCCTTTTTCTTTTCCAGTGGCATGGAGCCTGAGTACTCTGTCATACTCAGGGTGGCCCGAAGGATATGGGCAATAGGTATGAGAGACGTATACAAGGCCGGAGAAAGGGCACAGAAACTCAAATGTCATGTACAGACATCCGGAAGGTCGCTTCATTCCATGGAGATTGATTTCAACGACATAAGGACAACCCTTCAGGCATTCATGGCGCTTTCAGACAGATGCAACTCACTGCATACAAATGCCTATGACGAAGCAATCACCACACCAACCGAGGAGTCCGTGAGGAGGGCGGTTGCCATACAGCTTATACTAAACAGGGAATTCGGTTTGTTGAAGAACGAGAATCCAAACCAGGGTTCCTTCATGATTGAATGGCTTACCGATGCCGTAGAAGAAGCTGTTCTGGAAGAGTTTGAGAAGCTAAGTGACAGAGGCGGCGTGCTTGGTGCAATGGAGGCTCAGTACCAGAGGTCCAAGATACAGGAGGAATCCCTTTACTATGAGAGGCTAAAGCATAGTGGAGAATATCCCATAGTAGGCGTAAATACGTTCGAGAGACCGGGATCTGATGTAGGAGAAGACGTGGAGGGTACAGGCATACCCATTACGCGTGCCACGGTCCAGGAAAAGATGCAGCAGCTTGAGAATCTCAAGGCATTCAAGACCAGAAATAAAAACCGGGCACCCGAGGCACTAAAAAGACTACAGGACGTTGCTGTAAGCGGAGGTAACATATTCGAGGAATTGATGGAGACGGTAAAGGTCGCAAGTCTCGGCCAGATAACCTCTGCCCTTTACGATATAGGAGGAAAATACAGGAGAAACATATAGCGTGCAAAAGGAAAATACCCTGGGCAAGGGTTACGTACATATCTATACAGGTAATGGCAAGGGAAAGACAACCGCTGCCTTGGGCCTGGCCCTGCGTGCTGCCGGCAGGGGACTGAAGACCGTTATTGTACAGTTCATGAAGGGTCAATACTACGGGGAGCTGGATTCTGTTAAAGTGTTATCCCCAAACATTGCAATAGAGCAGTTCGGCACACCTGCATTCCTTAGTCTTAAGGATAACCCTGACCCGGATGATGTAAATCGGGCCAGAATGGCCATACGCAGGCTTCATGAACTAATGCAAACCCATGACTGTGACATACTGGTTGCAGACGAGATAATAACAGCTATGGGCTTTCATCTGTTGAAGGAAGATGATATTATAAGTATTATAGATATGAAACCAAAGGGCATGGAACTTGTACTCACGGGCAGGGGTGCAACATCCAGGCTCATTGATAGGGCAGACCTTGTCACGGAGATGAGGGAGGTAAAACACTATTACAGGGACGGTGTAATTGCAAGGAAGGGCATAGAGATGTAGTGTTATGATTGTCTTCCCTTGTATTTAAAAGGTAGTGGAAAAATAGCAAAGGGGGGTATTTAGTAATTATGTACAGTTCTTATGACGAGGCATTCAGGCTTTCTATCGAGGAAAAGGACAGGTTCTGGGGGGATGCAGCAGGGGCTATCAAGTGGGACAAGAAGTGGGACATGGTTCTTGATGATACCAGGAAGCCTTTTTACAGTTGGTTTGCAGGTGGTAGGCTCAACACATGTTACAATGCCCTTGATTTTCACGTAGAGAACGGCAGGGCCGACCAGGTGGCGATAATCTATGACAGCCCTGTAACAGGGACCGTAAAGAAGATAACATACAGGGATCTTTTGCATGACGTGTCCAGGTTTGCGGGTGTTTTGAGGTCTTTGGGTATAGATAAGGGGGACAGGGTGGTTATATACATGCCCATGATACCCCAGACCATTGTTGCAATGCTGGCATGTGCAAGGATTGGAGCGATACATTCCGTGGTATTCGGTGGTTTTGCTGCAAACGAGCTCTCCGTGAGGATAGAAGACGCAAAGCCCAAGATTATAATATCGGCTTCCTGCGGCATAGAGCCCAAGGGACCTATTTTGTACAAGCCTCTTTTGGATAAGGCCATTGATCTTTCCTCGCACAAGCCTGAGAAATGCATAATATTCCAGAGGCCTCAGGCAAAGGCGGAGCTGAAGGATGGTAGGGATATTGACTGGGATGACGTTATGAAGGATGCAGGACCAGTGGATTGTG
>QMLJ01000330.1 GCA_003643935.1 Deltaproteobacteria bacterium
AATATTCTCCTCCATCTTGTCCCTTTGCGAATCCGCCACAAAAACAAGGCCATCTACGCCTGTAAGCACGGCCCTCCTCGTAGAATTATAGTACACCTGTCCCGGGACCGTGTAAAAATGAAGCCTAGTCTTAAAACCCTTTATATTTGAGATCTCAACCGGCAAAAAATCGAAGAATAGTGTACGGTCGGCCTCTGTTGCCAGTGACACCAACTTGCCCTTCTGTTCAGGTTTTATGCTCGTATATATGTACTGGATATTGGTAGTCTTTCCGCACAGGGATGGACCGTAGTATACGATCTTAGCCGAGATTTCCCTTTTTGCATAGTTTATAACAGCCATATCAGCTCCCCCCTGCGAGTTTTGCTATCTCGTTCTCAACATCCCTGAAATCCCTGTGCTCTTTCTGTATCTCTTTGAATATCTCCAGCGCACGCTCGGCTTCCCCCATTGCCTTGTAAGTCTGGCCGATCTCATATAGAATGCCCATCTTCATCTCCTGAGAGGCCTCATCAAGGGTTGCAGCCTTCTTAAAGGTCTCTATGGCCTCCTCATACAACCCCCTCTCCCTGAGAGTAACCCCAAGCATTGTATACGAATCAAATAGTTTTTCTCCTGTTGATATTACCCTCTTGAATGCATCAATCGCTTCGTCAAGGAGACCTGTTTCCCTGTAGGCAAGCCCCATATTGTACAGAAATAATGGATCTTTTCCGTTCTCATCCAAGGCACTGTCTTCTATGGCCTTGAAAACGGTCTTGACGTCGGTACTATCTTCAATCTCAGCACTACCTACACTTGAAACATCTTGTATATCCAGCCCATCCATCTCCTTGTCCAGCTCATCCTTAAGGTCAAAGAAATCTGTGCCCTGTACCTGCGGCCCATGTGACGATTCAGGCACTCCCTCCAGCATGGCCTTCTCTTTTACCTCGAACCTATCCACCTTTTTGTTCAATTCTTTGAGTGCAGGATCGAGCTCCGCAGCCTTTTGCATGAATGCAATGGCATCTTCTTTATTGCCATCCTGTTCCATGAGTTCAGAGAGCTTCACGTATTGATTAGCTGCTTCCCTGACAAAGCCTTGCATCTGGTATAACTCCGCCAGCTTTTCATGTGCCACCTTCCAGGTGGGCAAAAGCTTCTGTGCCTGCTTATAAAGTGCCGTTGCTTTTGGATAAAAACCCCTGTCACTATAACTATCCCCGAGCATTACGTATACCTCGGCGGCGTTCTCAGGATCACTGGCCTTAAGATATAGATCACCTAATTTCTTCATAAGATTCAGGTCATTAGGACGTTTCTCAAGGGCCGCCTTGCACTCACGAAGCTCCCTCGAGATCTTTTTCTTACCAAAAAGATGGTCAATAAATCCCATTTTCTTTTCTTACCTTCCTGCCCTAGATTACCTAGGTGGTATAGTGATTCATCGGAGTCAACACCTTCAAACTTTAGGTATACAATATGCTTGAAAGATACAGCCTTTGGCGTTATCTATAGGATATAATTTACTAAATTTACCATGTACTAGATCCTGCAAGGAAAGGAGCCTGTATGATCGAGTTCATACACCCTGTATTGGACGAGGAAATAAATGCCATAGGAGGACACTACGTAATCACAAAGGAGAAAACACTCAAATACGGGGATAAGAAAATACTCTATTTTATAGGATACGGGGTCGTTGATACTTCTTGTTGCGGTTCTTCGGGTTGTGGATACGCAATCGTTCCCGGTTTTATAATCAAGTGGCATATAAAGCTGACGCCTGATACCAAGCAGCATGTCTCACTGGTTGAACCCATAGACGAAAACCTGCATCCTGAAATATCAAGGATTATAAGGTCAAAAGATGGAGTACTGCAGGTGCACTTCATTCTGCCTACAGGCGATAGGAAGATTAGTTATTGATACGCTGGCTCAGAAAATCAATGCCTAATGTATACAAGTACAACATGGCCTTTGCATCAAAAAATAGGCTTATCTTAATCCTCCTTAAGGAGGGGGCATATATTGTATAGCTTGGATACAGACCAAAAGTACAAGGAACTAGAAGGTACACTTGACCACATAGTATACTCTAACAGCTCAAATGGATGGAGTGTAATCAAGCTGATATCAAGAGGCAAAAAGATAACTGCAGTCGGTAACCTTGCCGGTGTACAGCCGGGTGAACATCTAAAGCTAAAGGGGAAATGGGTGCATAACCCTGTATACGGTCCCCAGTTCCAGGTCTCAAGATTTTCAAGTCTCAGGCCAGCAACACTGGAAGGCATAGAGAAATACCTATCCTCGGGCATGATAAGGGGTATAGGGAAGGAGATGGCGAAGAGACTCGTGGCATCATTCGGCGAAGGCGTGCTTGATATGATAGAGAAACATCCAGAGATGCTCACCCAGGTGGATGGCATAGGCCCTGTAAGGGCAGAAAGAATAGTAAAGGCCTGGGAAAGGCAAAAAGATATAAGGGATGTCATGATACTCCTGCAATCCTACGGTGTTTCATCAGCTTACGCACCAAGGATCTACAAGGCTTACGGCAAAGATACAATTGGCATATTACA
>QMLJ01000331.1 GCA_003643935.1 Deltaproteobacteria bacterium
CGACCTTTGCATCTAGGAATAGATCAAGGCCCTTGCGGGAAAAACCTGCCTTTATGCTTGATTTAGCCAGGGCTGTCATTAAAAGTGATGCTTCAGATCTTGCCAGGCATATCAAGAGATCATAATGATATTTTCTTATTGTGCGTATGGTTCGGATATCGTTTGCAAAGCCTACAGGTCTTGGTATAATTGTGTCTATTAAAGGGTTTCCCTCTACCAGCTCTTTAAGGTAAGGCCTTAAGACAGAGTGGATGAAGGCATCTGGATAATTATCGCGTAATGCCTTCAAAAGGGGCAGGGAGAAGACCAAGTCGCCTATCTGATTAAGGTGTATCACACATATATTCATGTCTAGCTAAGGACCTGGGATCAGAGGAAGAAGTTGTCATCCTCCAATCTCTCAAGCGTTTCTACATCATTGTCTGACTCTATGAAGTTTTCTATCCACCAGTTCACGTGGTGATAAAAGCATGCAACCTGGCGGCACTCCTTGCTTGCGTCAAAGTCTTTTATGGATCTCTCCAGCCTGTGGAGTGTTTCTTCCAGTTTGGCCTGGTCTGAATACCCGTCAGGCCCGCCGATTAATGCACTATCCACACCCCTGAATGCCGTGCAGAGATAAATACCGAATGGAGAAAGTACGGTCCTGAAGAACTGCATATGGCAAGTCTTGGGCTGCTTTTCCAATTCTTCGACCCTATCTTGGAGCATGGCCCTCAAGTTTACACTTTCCAGCACCTTGGGATGATCCCCTGACCTGACCTCTTCGAGCCCCTTTGCGATATCAGACGCAACCTGGGCGAGTTTTTGCCTATCCTTGTCGTCTACAAGTGCCTCTTTTTTGGAATCTTCGAGTCTTACGAGGCATGGCTTGAAAGATATGAAGTCAAAGTCGTATTTCTTTGCAAGATAGGCTGCTTTTGCCATCTGGTCAATATTAGAGGCCAGTTCCTGACCGTTCATGTGTATGCCTGGCCACACTATAACAAAAGAATAACCTAGCGATATATCCTTGTTTGCTTTTTTTAGAACCCTTGCATCATCCAGTATACCTTTAAGGGTTACATTCTTGGGAGGCCTGTGTGATGCAACGAATGTATCCTCGTTTGCCGAGTCAAGAGAAAGCCTTACCCAGTCACCTTTCTCAAAGATATCCGCCACGCGCATAAGGCGTTTCAGATTGGAACCATTTGTTGCCACACCTAGCTGAAGTCCCTTTTGCTTTATATAGGTGGCTATTTCCTCGAAATCTCTGTGCATGGTGGGCTCTCCCCCGCCTATGAGTATCACTGATAGAAGCCCATTTTTTCTCAGTATATCTATGCTTTGTTTTATGGTCACTGTGTCCAGTGAGTATGACTTATGTATGATGCCTGAATCAACGCAGTGTGGACATGCAAAGTTACACGCAGATGTGAGGTCCATGTTTATCGATACAGGTGCCCATATGGGTATGCTCCCTGAGCCCGAGTTTCGTAAATTTCTTTGCCAGTCTATGTACTCTTTTAGCCTTTCAATCACCGAGCCTTGTCTCAGCTTTGAACTGAAATCAAACTCCTTATCCCTTAGCATGATCTCCTCTTATTATAGATATCGCGTAGCATGGTTGTTGTGGCAAGTATATGCCTTATCCCAACAACGGGCTCTGTTTTTTCTTGGTACGAGTGGATGAAATCCTCAACCGACATTTTAAGGGGATCTTCTATAGCGATAATCTTATTTCCATATCTTAGGCGCATACTATAATCTTCCATATTCACCACTCGTTTTACTATCTTGCCATCAAAACCAAAGGCCATGGGCCTTGGCTGGCTGTCCTGCCTTACCATGAGAATAGATACTTTGCAAATCCCTTCTTTTCCCGAATAATCAAAACTCACCTTTATCTTGTCTCCACTCCCGTATACTTTAACTTTGTTCACGCAAGCATCCCCGATTACCTTATACAGTATACTCAGGCAGTGGGGCAGGGCGTCGGGTATCATGAATGCCCCTGTTGCCGCTGGACACAGATGCATGAAGAAATTCTTGGGGCTTTTGATTTCACCACAGAGTCCAAAGTAGTCATCCAAGGAGAACACCCACTGCGAGTCCATGGCTACTGTTATATTTTTATCTCTAGCCTCTTTTAGAATTGATTCAAGGGATGCAGTATCAACCGGCCATATAAAGGGTTTCTCGCAAAATACGTTTAAGCCTTTTTCAATGCAGGCCTTCAAGTATGCCATGTGGGTCTCAGCCGGAGATGCAATGACTGCCACGTCTATGTCGTCCTTTATATCATCAATGGTTTTAATGGGTTCAGCGTGTATTCCATGGCTGGCAAGTAATCTTGATGCCATAAGCGATGATTGAACGCTGGATCCTAGAGTTGCCACGACATCTGCGCCAAGCTCGTGGAAATACTTTGCTATGTACTGACCGATGCCGTTTCGTGTTCTACCGGCGCCTATGATACATATCTTCATGACATAGCTATATCAATTTTTACATGAGTCAACAAGTAGGCCACAGTTTTGTTTTTGCTAAAGCGTGTTGC
>QMLJ01000032.1 GCA_003643935.1 Deltaproteobacteria bacterium
ATACAGCAGACCCCCACATTCCCAAACAATATACCGACTGAGTTTATTGAAGGTATGTACAGAGATGAACAGAACCAGATGGTAATACTCATAGATATTGAATCGCTGATACAGCCAGAAGAATGGATGGCTAAAGACACACAGACTACCGAGACCGAGCTTTATTCCCCTTTACAAAGGCCCTGATAAATATACCGATAATGGCAATAGATATGTATGTATCTGCCATGTTGAATGTAGGCCATGACAAGGCACCTATATGGAAATTTAAGAAGTCGACGACCTCATTGAACCTAAGCCTGTCTGTAAGATTACCCAAGGCGCCTGCAATAACAAGATAAAACATTGCTTCCAAGAAGACATCCTCAGCACCCTGCCTTGTTAAGATAAAGACTATAGCAAGACATGCAGCTATAGTAACGATTAAAAAGAATATAGTCCTCCACGAGACCGGAATCCCTTGTAGTATACCAAAGGCAGCACCAGTATTCCTCACGTGTATTATATCGAAGAAACCTGGTACCACGATTACTCCACGCCCTTTAGGCAAGTTCTCGCACACAATCCACTTTGTCAGCTGGTCAAGCGCATAGAGTGGAACAACAAAGAGGACAAACCATAAACTCCATTTCTTCATGAAAGTTGTTCTTCACACCTTGGACATACATCCGGGTATTTACTGCTTTTACCCACCTCCTCGCTGTAATGCCAGCACCTGTTGCACTTCTTCCCCCTTGCCCGCTCTATTTCTATGGTCAGGCCCGGGAAATCCCCTTCCTCGGCACCCAGAGACGAATCCCTTGCAACCTCCACCGAGGATACAATAAAGACCTCTTTGAGGAACCTTTCAACCCCCTTTATGAAATCAAAGGTCTTACCATCTGCCAGGAGCCTGACATTGGCATCCAGGGAATGGCCTATCACACCATCCCTCCTCGCTGCCTCCATTGATTTTGACACCTCTTTCCTGAGTGAGAGTATCCGCTCCCACCTTGCCTTTAAGGTATCATCCATTAGCCCAGGGTCAACATCCGGTAGGCTGCTTAGATGCACACTATCTTCCTTGCCTTTAAAAACCGGCATATTTTCCCATATCTCCTCGGAGGTGAAGGATAGTATGGGGGCTATCATCCGTACAAGGTCCATTAATATCCTGAAAACAGCGCTCTGTGCTGATCTCCTGGGAAGGGAATCAGGCTTGTATACGTACAACCTGTCTTTCAGTACATCCAGGTAAAAAGAACTCATGTCCACCACGCAGAAATTGTGTATAAGCTGATAAATGGTATGCGGTTCGTATTCTTCGTATGCCTTCCTCACCTTTCTGAGAAGCTCTTGTGACCTGTGAAGAGCAAACCTGTCCATCTCCAGCATATCATCGTAGCTAACCATATCCGTATCTGGATCAAAGTCATATAGGTTACCCAGCATGAATCTGGATGTATTGCGTATCCTTCTATATGTCTCCACCAACCTGTCAATTATCTCGTTAGATATCCTTATGTCCGTTGTGTAGTCCTGGGCACTCACCCAGAGCCTAAGTATCTCTGCACCGTACTTTTTTATTATGTCCTGTGGAGATATTACGTTACCTACTGACTTGGACATCTTTTTCCCCTCGCCGTCGACAACAAAGCCATGGGTGAGGACAGACATGTAGGGTGCACTCCCCCTTGTCCCAACTGAAGCAAGTAGTGTACTCTGAAACCAACCCCTGTGCTGGTCAGAACCCTCAAGGTACAAGTCCACGGGCACACCTAGTCTGGGATCCTTCTCGCATACAGCAGCGTAACTCACGCCTGAATCAAACCAGACATCAACTATATCCTCTTCCTTCACAAACTCCTCCCCAGAGCACTTTGGACATCTGGTACCCTCGGGCAGTAGTTCCTTCTCGGTCCTGTCAAACCACGCGTCTGCACCCTCTTTCTCGAATATACCTGCTACGTGCTCTGCAATATCCTTGGAGGCTAGCTGTTCACCGCATGCCTTGCAATAGAATACAGGGATGGGTACACCCCATGCCCTCTGCCTTGATATGCACCAGTCAGGCCTGTTTTCTACCATTGAATATATCCTGTCCCTACCCCAGCCAGGTATCCAGTGCACCTTATCTATGGCCTCCAGTGCCCTCTTCCTCAAGTCATTATGTTCCATGGATATAAACCATTGGTTCGTGGATCTGAATATAATGGGATTCTTGCACCTCCAGCAATAAGGGTAGGAGTGTGCATATTCCTCATGCATAAGCAGGGCCCCTTTTTCATCCAGTGCCTTATTCACATTCTCGTTTGCATCGAAGACAAACTGTCCAGCAAAGCCCTCCACGTCGCCAGTGAACCTTCCATCGTCGTCAACAGGAGAATATACATCAAGGCCGTACTGCTTCCCTATGTCATAATCCTCCTCACCGTGGCCAGGTGCAATATGAACGCAGCCTGTACCGGCATCCAGGGTCACAAAAGGCGCAAGTATGACTACAGATTCCCTGTCATAGAGAGGATGCCTGGCCTTGAGCCCTTCCAGTGAGCGCCCGTCAATGATTGCAAGCGTATCGTAATCCGACGCACCTATCTTTTGCATGACAGGATACACCAGATCGGATGCAACGATTAGCGTGCCGTACTTCTCTGTCTTTACCAACGAGTATTCCACATCTGGATGAACAGCAACGGCAAGATTGGCAGGTATGGTCCACGGGGTGGTTGTCCATATAACGATGTAGGTATCGTCATCCACTTGGTGTCCGCCTACTCTCTGTCCTATGTCGGAAAGCAGCTTAAATCTTACGTATATGGCAGGTGTCACCTGGTCATGGTATTCCACCTCTGCCTCGGCAAGGGCGGTCTTGCAACTAGCACACCAGTACACAGGTTTTCTTGCCTTGTACATGGCCCCCTGCTCAATAAACCTACCGAGTTCCCTGACTATGGTAGCTTCGTAATCATAGGTCATGGTACGATACGGGTCTTCCCACAGGCCAAGCACACCAAGTCTCTTGAACTCATCCCTCTGTATGTCAAGAAACCTGCTCGCATATGCACGGCAGGCCTTGCGTAATTCGGACTTGGATCTTACATTACCTTTGCCGCCAACATCTTTTTCCACCTGATGTTCTATGGGCAGACCATGGCAATCCCAACCAGGCCTGTAAAAACTATTATAGCCCATCATGAACCTGGATTTTATGATGATGTCTTTAAGTATCTTGTTGAGAGCAGTACCAAGATGTATATGGCCGTTGGCATAAGGCGGCCCATCATGAAGTATAAATTTATCCCTGTCCCTGGATGCATCCATGATCATACCGTACAGGTTCATTTCATCCCATCTTCTGATGTATTCCGCTTCCCTAGCTGCCAGCCTGGCCTTCATGGGGAAGCTCGTCCTCGGTAGGCAAAGAGTGCTTTTATAATCCATTGTATCCTCCTAGACTGTATGAAGAAGGCAATCTATATCAATGAGACATGGCTTGTCAACGCTTGCGAGGGTATATATACCTTAGAACACCGGTTTCAGCCTCAAGAACAGGCCCTGTTTAGTCTGTACCTCCATCAGGCCGGGATACAAGCGTGCCAGAGATCCTGTTTACCACCGGGGCTAGACCAGATATAATATCCTTAATCACCTCTTCCACGCTCTTTAGTTCCTTTATCATGCCTGCCACCTGCCCGCTCATCAGGGAGCCATTGTCCATATCCCCCTTGACTGATCCAATGTATGTCCTGTCAGAGCCTATCATCTCGAGAATCTTTACAGGGTCAACTCCTTTTCTCTCGGCATCGATAATCTTCTCGGTAAAGTCGTTCTTTATAACCCTGGTAGGGTCATTAAAGGCCCGTCCAGTGATTGTGGTATCCGTGTCACCGGCATTTATTATGGCCATCTTGAAATTCTCATGCACTGGTGATTCCTTTGTCGCAACAAACCTGGTGCCCATCTGTATTCCCTCTGCACCGAGCGCAAAGGCAGCAACCATGCCTCTTGCATCTGCAATACCTCCCGCTGCAATAACAGGTATTCTTACTGCATCTACAACCTGGGGAACCAGTGTAAACGTGGTCAGTTCGTCCCTGCCGTTGTGCCCCCCTGCCTCGAAACCCTCGGCAACAAGCATGTGATAACCAAGGTCTTCCACCTTTTTTGCCATTTTAACGTTTGCCACCACGTGTATTGCTATCACACCCGCATCTAACAGCATCTTGTTTACCTTTGCAGGGTTACCTGCAGAGGTGACAACAATATTGACACCCCTTTCCAGGGCTGCATTCAGCATAACTTCATAATCCGGCCTTATAAGAGGACAGCTCACCCCAAAGGGCCTATCCGTCATACCCTTCAATGCCCTCAATTCCTTGTCAAAGGTATCCAGGTCCATGGCACCTATACCCATCACGCCAAGTCCACCTGCATTGGAGACTGCTGCTGTAAGCCTGGAATTGGATACCCATACCATGCCCCCCTTTAGTATGGGATACTCTATGCCAAGCAACTCGCTTACCCTGGTCTTGATCATTTAGCACCTCCAATCATGGTCTTTCATCCACAACCACACCTCTACCTGATATCACTGCACCTGGGACTATCTTTACCTTCATCCTCACACCAAGTCCTGCATACATTGCCCTCTCTATCCTCTCGATAAAGGTTTCCTGTGCCCTCATCTCGTCGAAGAAAAGGCCTTCCTTCACCTCGAGAAGGACTTCAGATAATTCCCTTGCACCCTCCATGTACACCCTGACCTGGAACCTCGTATCAACACCCTGTTCAGATAGTATCTGCTCTATCCTGGATGGATTCACCATTATGCCCTTTACCTTGAAGCTATTGTCAACACGCCCATAAAAACCACTCAACCTCATGTGGGTTCTACCACACGGGCAACTATCCTCCATTATAGAGGTAATATCCCCGGTGCGGTACCTTATCAAGGGATAGGCCTCCCTTGTCAGGGTTGTTATCACCAGTTCTCCCTTTTCACCTGGATCAAGCCTTTTAAGGCTTTTAGGGTCAATGACCTCGGCTATAAAGTAATCTTCATATACATGTAGCCCCTCGTGTACCTGGCATTCTCCTGCTATGCCCGGGCCCATTACCAAGCTGGAGCCGTAGTTGTCAAAGACCTCTATGCCAAGACCAGACTCAATCTCTTTTCTCAATTCCAATGACAAGGGCTCCCCCCCCATGATACCCGTCTTTAGGCGTAAGGCCCTTGGGTTTACATGCATTTGCTTCACGGTGTCCATGAGCACAAGGGCATATCTAGGTGTACAAGCAAGCACTGTTGTAAGATAATCCTGCATAATCATTATCTGCTCAGCCGTATTACCCACACCTGTGGGTATAACAGACGCCCCAATGAGCTCAGCCGCTGCATGCATACCAAGACCACCAGATAACAACCCATAACGAAATGCAATCTGTACCACGTCATCCTTTGTTACACCTGAAGCCACCATATACCTGGCTACCAACCTTGCCCAGTTAATGAGGTCATTCCTGGTATATCCTGTAACAACAGGCTTACTGGACTTGGCAGATGGCCTGTGCATCCTCACCACTTCTCTCAAGGGAACGGCAAACATGTCATAAGGATAATTGGCTTCTATGTCCTCCCTCGTAGTTAAAGGAAGACTCTGGAGGTCATCTATAGACATTATATCCTCGGGGAGAATGCCAACATCGTCGAATGCCCTCCTGTAATGGGCAACATTTAAATATGCCCTGTTAAGGGTTGACTGCAACCTCTCCAGCCTGAGCACATCCAATTCCTCCCTAGGCATTGTCTCATGGACAGGATCAAAATATGTCATACAATATCCTCCCCCAGGTAAGCATCTATTACCCTCTGGTCGTTCCTCACCTCCAGGGGTGAACCAGAGGTCAGAACTGAACCCTCGAACATGACTACTACCTTCTCGCATATATCCATTACAAGGTTCATATCATGCTCAATGAGCACAATCGTGAGATGCATATCCTTCCTTATCCTCTTTATCAAGGAATCAAGCTCTTCTGTCTCCCTTGGGTTCATACCGGAAGCAGGCTCATCCAAAAAAAGCACCTTTGGCCTAGTTGCAACGGCCCTTGCAATCTCAACTTTTCTCTGTTCTCCGTAAGACAGGTTTATTGCCTCCTGGTCTGCCTTGTCTTCAAGACCGAAAAGCCTCAACAGGGCCCTTGCATCCAAGACAAGTCTACTCTCCTCCTGCCTCTTTTTCCTCGAATCCAATATACAATCTAGAAGTCCTGAGTTTATATGCAGGTGCCCCCCGGACATGACATTCTCCAGTACGCTCATATCCCTGAAAATCGTAAGGTTCTGGAAGGTCCTCGCCATACCGAGCCTGACCCTCGAGTATATGGGTGCTCTGCTTATGTCCTTACCCTCCAGGTAAATATGTCCAAGGTCCTGCCTTATAAGGCCTGTGATCACGTTGAAAAGCGTGGTCTTACCCGCACCGTTAGGCCCTATGATACCAAGTATCTGGCCTTCCTCCACCTCGAGGTCCACGCCATTTAATGCGCGTATACCCATAAAACTCTTGTGTATGGAATCTACCTTTAGTATCACTCCCATACTTCCCTGTAGTCTTTGCCCAGGTAAGCCCTTTTTATCTCGTTGCTCTGCTTGAGTTCTCTACAGTTACCCTCAAGCATGATTCGACCTGTCTCGATTATATAACCTCTTTCAGCCAGCCCAAGTGCAATCCTGGCATTCTGTTCCACTATAAGTATGGCTAGTCCCTGTTCTTTGTTTAGGTATATTACCTGCCTGTATATGTCCTGTGCAATAACAGGTGCCAGGCCCATTGTAGGCTCATCCAACAAAAGGAGTGAGGGCCTAGACATAAGTCCCCTTGCTATGGCAAGCATCTGCTGCTCACCGCCGGAGAGTGTACCTGCATACTGTTTGCTTCTGTTTGCAAGGACCGGGAAAAGTTCTTTCATTTTTCCCATGTCTTTTTTTATCTCTGAGGAATCTCTCCTCGTGAATGCGCCAAGGAGTAGATTATCTTCCACAGTAAGCCTGGGGAATATCCTCCTTCCCTCCGGTACATGGCTTATACCGGCCATCACTATTTTATCAGGTGATATGTGGGTAATGTCATTGTTATTGAATGTTACAGTACCCGAAGCAGCTTGTACTATGCCCGAAATTGCCTTCAACGCTGTACTCTTACCAGCACCATTGCCGCCTATGAGCACCACGATCTCCCCTGACTTTACATGGAGGGAGATCCCTTTTAATGCGTGTATGCGGCCATAATAACAATGTAGGTTTGACACAACCAGCACCTAGGACCCCCTTGCAAAGATATCTGTAACCTTCATCTTACCCATGATACCCTGTGGCCTTAATACCATCATTGTAACCAGTAATGCGCCGTAGAATATACCCTGATGGGCCTCGAACCCCCTGAGCAACTCCGGGAGTAACACCAGTACCGAAGCACCTATTATGGAACCCGGGATGCTGCCTATACCACCTAGCACCACCATGGCGAGAATCATGATCGATGTCTGCATACCGAAGGTCATGGGGTTGATATAGCCCGTGTAATGTGCGTAGAGGCTTCCTGCTATACCTGCCCAGAATGAACTTATAACAATACACAAGACCTTGTAATAGTATATGTTTATACCCATGAACATGGCAACCGTGTCATTATCCCTTATAGCAGCCCACGCCCTTCCCACTTTAGATGCCTTCAGCCTTGAGGTGGTAAGCACCATGATGGCAAGAATGGAGGAACAGAATGCAAAGTAGACAGGCTTGGATGTAAGGGCAACACCAAATACGCTGGCGGGTGGTATGCCTGTAAGGCCATCCGGCCCACCTGTTATATCCATATTCATGAGTATGATAACGGCTATGATGCCAAAGCCCAGAGTTACGATGGCCAGATAATCGTCCTTCACCCTCAAGGACGGTACTGCCAGGATTATGCCAAATACAGATGTTACGATACCCGAGAGCACAAGAGAAACCTCGAACGGCAAGCCACAGAGCATCATAAGTCCACTTGCATATGCGCCTATGCCGAAAAAGGCGGCATGCCCTAAGGAGACAAGGCCAGTCATGCCCACTGCTATGTTAAGACTCAGGCTCAGCATCGAGAATAGGACCATAATGATGCATACGTGAAGGATATAAGCTGTCATCTCTTTGGACCCATTATCCCCTTAGGCCTTATAACTAGTACAAGCACAAGGGCCAAGAATGCAAAGGCATCTTTAAAACCCGAAGATATATAAGCAGCACCAAGGTTCTCTGCGACACCAAGGGTAAGTCCTCCTACCACTGCGCCAGGTATGCTGCCTATCCCCCCCAGTACAGCGGCAGAAAAGGCCTTGAGGCCAGGCAGGGTACCCATGGTAGGGTAAGTAGTGTTATAGTATACGGCCATGAGTATGCCTGCAACACCACTAAGAGCAGAGCCGATTAAAAAGGTGAACATGTAGGTCTTATCCACGTCTATTCCCATAAGCATTGCTGCATCAGCATCCATGGCAACTGCCTTCATGGCTCTTCCATTCTTTGTGTGGTTCACAATGATATAAAGAAGGATTATGAGAATCAAAGAGACTCCCATTATTATTATTTGCAGCATGGAGACGTCAATCCCGAGGAAATTGTATATGTGTGATTCAAAATGCACGGGAAACGGTCTCTCGTCAGGCCCAAAGATGAAGCGTGCAGACGAACTCAAGAAGATAGATGCCCCTATCGCGCTTATAAGGGAAATCAAGGGATTCAGCCCCCTCAGTGGCTTAAAGGCCACGCGTTCAAGCAGTACACCCACCACACAGCTGAGACCTATACCCAGAAGA
>QMLJ01000332.1 GCA_003643935.1 Deltaproteobacteria bacterium
GCAATGTTATAGTAACCTGCAGCATTATCCGGTCTGAGCTCTACTATCTTCTCCAGGCAAGAAAGTGCATTCTTGTGTTCACCTTTAGCTATATATATAATGGCTAGGTTGTTTAATATTGTAATGGAGTCAGGTCTGAGGGACAGGGCCTTTTGGTACTGTAGCTCTGCCTTATCTAAGTTACCTATTTCCCTGTATAGCTCTCCGAGCTGGTTGTATAATGTTGGGTTTTCTGGGTCGGACTCAATCATTTCTTTAAGTTTTGAGATGGTGTTATTAATCTTAGCAAGCCTAGACAGTGCAATATTAAGATTTTCTTTTGCTTCTAGTAAATATGGATTTATGCGTAGTGCTTTTTGGAACTGGATAATAGCCTTTGTAATTTCCCCTTTAGACCCTAGGGCAATTCCTAAGAAATTGTGCGCTTCTGCGTAATTCGGTTTTATCCTTAAAGCCTCGGAAAATTGTTCAATTGCTTTGTTAAGGTTGCCCTTTTTTATCAGTGCACGGCCAAGATTACTATGAGCTTCAGCTAGGCCTGGATTTATCTTTATTGCCTCTGAAAAGTGTTTAATGGCCTCATCTGTCTTACCTACTTTATATAAGGCGAGACCAAGATTGTTTTGCGCATTGCCATACAGTGGGTTTACTTGTACTGCCATTGAGAAGTGTTTAATTGCGTCCTTTAGGTTGCCTCTTTTTGCAAGTATACGGCCTAAGTTGTTATTTGCTCTTGGATAATAAGGATTTATTCTGAGTGCCTCCAAGTAATGTTTAATAGCCTCTTCCGTTTTTCCCATTCGTTCTAATGTAACGCCTAAGTTATTGTAAGCCACTGGGTTATTTGGCGTGACTTCGAGATTATGCGTAAACAGGGTTATGCTATTTTTCCAGTAACCTATTTGCATGTATGTGGTTATCGCGAGGATAGAGAGAGCTATCCCTGCTGATACAGTAAGTGCTTGTTTCTTGTATTGCCATTTTTCCAGGGCCTTGGGTATGCCCCAGGTGATCATGATGAACAGGCCGATGAAGGGCACATACGCCCATCTGTCTGCCATCTTGGGCCAGAGGCCGGTTTGTATTATACCGCTTACAGGTATAAGGGTGCCTGTAAACCAGAACCATCCAACGGCAAGATAGGGCATCTTTTTCAGGGACCACAGAACAAGGGCTGTGATGCCTGTCAGGATAAGGCAGGCGAGAAAGACTTCCCAGATGGGTATTATCTTTGGAAATGGATAGTAGACAGCCAAGTCATGTGGCCAGATCATCTTCCAGGCATAGCCTATGTAAGACACTATAGCATTTTCGATGCGTAGATGCATGGGAACCAGGTTGGTTGATATTATGTTCTTTACACCCTTTAATGACAGGGATGAGATATAGACAGATGCAACAGACAGTATGACAAGGGGGATTTTTTCCAGGATAGGTGGTGATAGGAGGATGGATTTGTTTATCTTTCCATCTGTTTTCCATAGCTGTATGCGACCGAGTGGCCAGTAGTCCAGGAGTATTAGCACGAAGGGCAGGGTGACCAGCATGGGCTTGGCAAGTAGGCCCAGTCCGAAGCATATGAATACCAGGAGGTATTTATAGATGTCGGGGCGTCTGGAGTATTGTGTATAGGTAAGCATGGTGAGCATCCAGAACAAGGTGCTTATAAGTGTTTTTCTTTCAGCCACCCATGCAACGGAATCCACGTTTACCGGGTGCAGAGCAAACAGTGCAGCCACGAAGGCGCTTTTCCATAAAGCGCCTGTCATCTGCCTCAAGACAATGAAAACTAGCAGGGTGTTTGCAATATGAAACAGGACATTCATCGCATGGTGCCATCTGGAGTTTACCCCAAATAGTTGGCAATCAAGCATGTGGGATAGCCAGGTCAAAGGGTGCCAGTATAGGCGGTCTGCATGGTGCAAGAGGCCGAAAGCCCACTTGATGCCTTCTAGGGTTATGCCCTTTTGTACCTGGTAATTCTTAGTAACATACAGGGGATCATCAAAATTAACAAACTCGTGGTTCCCCACCTGCCAGTAGACGGTAATGATAGCTAAGGCAAGGAACAGGCTGATCAGTATCTTAGTGTGTCTGTCAAAAAAGCCTTTACTCTCCATGGTATGTTAGTCCGTTATAAGCTAGGCGTCTGGCACTAGGCAAAAACTCGGATCTGTCCGTTGTCCATAGTAAAAAGGTACAAGGTTTGAGGTGTAGGGCGCAAGGTTTAAGATACAAGGCATGAGGTGTCCTGCATAGCAGGTGTATATATTCCTAATCCCCACTAAGTCCATTTGCTCTCCCCTTCCTTTAACTGATCTCCGTTCCACCTAATTTTTCCCCGGCACCTGGCGCCCGGTGCCTGACGCCTCATTTATACCTTTGGACCAGCTCCTTGTAATACTCTGTGCCCCTTATGTTTCTCAGATCCGGGTCTTTCCTTATGAGCTCCCAGTTGGAAAAGCCCTTGTCTATGGCCTTCTTCAGCCAGCTTACTGCCTCGTCTACCTTGCTCTGCCTTGCGTATATACAGGC
>QMLJ01000033.1 GCA_003643935.1 Deltaproteobacteria bacterium
AGTTTAGAAGCAGACATCCGGGAAGGTGGTAAATGCCGAGACGTATCGGGGATATATTAAAGGAAGAGGGCATAATAGGTGAGCAGGAGATAAACTTTGCCTTAAAGGAGCAGCAATCCACTGGGGAGCGCATAGGCGATATACTCATACGTACTGGTCTAGCAACCCATACAGAACTGGCAATTGCTCTCGCCAGGCAAACAGGTAGAGAATACCTGAACCTGAGAGAATTTGTGCCACAGAAAGAGGCATTAAAGGCCTTGCCATTCTCTTTTGCAAAGGATAACCAGGTACTACCTGTACGCGTAGAGGATCACACACTTGTTGTTGCAACCAGCGAGCCCGATAACTTGAGGATGCTTGACCTGGCATCCAGGATATCAAAGAGAAAGGTAAAATGCTGGGTTGCGTCTGCCACCATGATACAGAAACACATAGAAAAGGAATATTACCTCATGGAACACCCCATTGACGAGGAGGTACAATCCTTACAAGACCAGTCCAAGAGGGATGTGAAGTCTGTCAATGTGGAAAGGCTAACCCAGTTACTCTTCATCTCAGCGATAAATGCAAGGGCAACTGACATACACATCACTCCCACGGGCAAGACAACACATGTAAGGTACCGCATCGATGGAGTCGCTTACACCTTCTACACCTTCCCAGTAGCACTACACACAAGGATTGTATCCAACATAAAGGTAAAGGCAGGCATGGATATATCAGAGCAGAGAAGGCCACAGGACGGCCGCATGACGTTCGAGTTCCTTAATGAAAATTATGACATGAGGATATCCACGATCAGGACCTCTGACGGTGAGAACATGGTTATAAGAATACTTGCCACATCTGACGAGCTCTATAGCCTTATTAACCTCGGCCTAGAGGAGGACGCCATAAAAAAACTAAAACAGGCATTTAACAAGCCTTTTGGAATGGTTCTCATGGCAGGTCCAACAGGTTCTGGTAAGACCACGACCCTCTATGCAGCGCTGAGGGAGATCAATGCCTTGGAAAAGAACATCCTTACCGTAGAGGACCCGATAGAATACCATTTCCCTCTCATAAGGCAGACCCAGGTAAACGAGAAGGCTGGCTACACATTTGCAAGTGCAGTCCGATCATTCCTGAGGCAAGACCCGGACGTGATACTAATAGGCGAGATACGTGACAAGGACACAGCTACCATGGCTGTTCGGGCAGCTACAACTGGTCATCTTGTACTCTCTACCATACACGCGAATAATGCTGTCGGAGCTATTCCCAGGCTAAAGGACCTGGGCGTGGGGGATATAATGTTATCATCCTCGCTTGTCGCTGTAATAGCACAAAGGCTGGTAAGGAAGCTCTGTCCATTCTGCAAAAAGGAATACGAATCAGGGGATATGGAAGAGAAGGTATTTGGCATACCCAAGGGTACGAGGCTATACGAGTCAGAGGGTTGTAACAGTTGTCACTACACAGGATTTAATGGAAGGACACTGGTAAGCGAGATATTCCTTGTATCTGATAACATGGAGATGATGATCTCAGACGGGAGACACCCTGTAGAGATCAAAAAGGCTGCCATTAACGAAGGAATGAGAACGCTAAGCCAGGACGCAAGGATCAAGATTATATCCGGTGTCACGAGTGCCAGGGAAGCCATAAGGGTGCTGAGCTAGTTATGATTATAACCTATTCTGCCATAACTACGGATGGTACCATTATCAGGAGAAGGGGTGAATTCAGGCGTATCCACGAGCTCCTGGACACAGTTGCCTCAGAAGGACTTGTACTCTTGGACTATGACAAGGACAAGGCATTCAACAAGGACAGGCTATCAGAGATGCTTCTGCCTGCAGTTAAGAGAGGAGATATCATAGAGTTTTGCGAGTCCATGTCATCCATGCTGGAAGGTGGCCTGCCACTCCTGGAGTCCTTGGAAACGCTTCGGGATACAACTAGGGTAAAACGCCTAAAGAAGGCATTAGACACGGTCATATCCGATATATCCGGCGGCGAATCTTTCTCAGCTGCACTTGCAGCTCACCCAAACGTCTTCCCGGACATAATGGTTTTTCTCACGCACATTGGGGAAGAGACCGGAAACCTTCAAGGTACACTTAAAGATACGGCACAACACCTGAAAAGGGTGGATGACATTATATCCAATACAAAGAGGGCACTTGCATATCCCACGTTTGTATTCATATCCATGACAGGGGTGCTATTTTTCTGGATTCTATACGTACTTCCAAAGCTTGCCAGCGTATTCAAGGACATGGACCTTGAACTTCCCCTTATTACCAGGACTGTCATGGCAATATCAGAGACCATGAAGGCATACTGGTATACAATGCCCTTAGCACTTTTAGCATGCATTGTGGCATTTGTGCTGATGAGAAAAAACAACAATACCAGGCTTGTCCTTGATCGTATCGCATACAGGCTACCCATAGCAGGTAGCGTTGTAAAGGCATCATCCCTGGCCATATTCTTTGCTTACATGTCAATGATGCTTGGAGCAGGCCTAACCCTTACCAGAAGTTTTGAAATAATGGAGAAGACATTCAGAAACCTTGCACTAAGGGAGATAGTCGGGAGTGTCAAGAATATGACCTCAAGCGGGTTTTCCCTGTTCAATGCCTGCAAGGACACAAAGTTCTTCGACATGTTTGCCCTGCAGATAATAAAGGTGGGCGAGACCACGGGCAGGCTTGATGACAGGCTCAAGTACCTTGCAGACACGTACCAGGAAAAACTTGAAAGACTCGTAGACATGGTGGGCAAGATGCTTGAACCCATGGTAATAGGAATCGCTGGCGGGCTCTTTATATTCATAATAATATCCCTAATAGGCCCGGTATACGACCTCATTAGCAAGGTAGGGGGTTAAAGAGTTGGACATAACAAATACACATTGCAACATCACATGGCAGGACAAGCAAGGTTTTACACTCATAGAGATTGCCATGGTCCTTGTTATTATAGGTATACTGGTGGGGCTCGGTGCTGACCTTTTCCCTGTCCTTGTCAAGCAGAACAAGCTCAAGGAAAACAGGTCCATAGTGGAGGAGACCAGGGTTGCAATAATCGGATATGCACTTGCAACAGGCAGGCTTCCTTATGCCAGCAACACTGCTGACGGTACCGAGGATACGGGTATTACCAGTGGCTACCTGCCTTACATAACCGTTGGTGGCAGGGAAAAAGACGTGTACCTCAAGACCCTCTACTATGCAGTGGATTCATATCTCTGCAATACAACAGGTCCAACCGATCTAAAAAACCATTTGCAGGACCTTATAACAGGGACGCATACCCCTGATCTCTATTACTCGGGTGGCATAGCAGCTGCTTTCATTGTGTTGTCTCCAGGGGAGAATCTTGTGGCAGATTCCCCGAACGACGACAATGGGAATGGCAGGGTAGACATGGGCGATAACAACCAGTTCGCCACCCCTGATGCGCCAGTGACCCTCTCATACGACGATATACTCGGCGCTGCAAGCGACACCTACCTTTATGGAAGACTTCCATAAGTAAGGACTTTAAAGAAAAATTCTGCAAAATCCGAAACTACCGAATAGAGAATAGAGCTATGTAAAAGCCCATGGGAGATACTTTACAGGGGATAAAATGTGAGAAGCGGTTACGCAATATGCTTATGTGATCAAGCTAACAAGGTTGTCAGCTGGCGTGTATCCAAGAAAAAGGTAATCCTGGACACTGTAAAGACTGTCCAGGACCAGGCACTTAAGGACATGTCTGGCTCAATAAGTAAGGCCGTTGCATGTTTCAGCCCTTCCACCATATACGCTGATATTGGTGTATTTACCAGCATAAGCGAGGAAGCGACCCAGGCACACATAAGGTCAACAGTAGACAACCTTGGCCTGTTTACATCCGATTATTCTATTGCCTTCAAAAAACTGGAGGATATAGACAAGATAAGGGCGAGGTTCTCGTACCTGGCTGTACCAAAGAAGGATATAGCAAAGGTTAATCTCCTGGATGCCGAGACAACCACGCTGGCCATTCTTTGCCCCATAGAGGCTGCGCTTGCAAAGGCCGTGTCCATGAATGATGACAGGCCTGCTGTCATTATATACGAAGACCATGATAACCTCAGGATAATTGGCTCCAAGGGCTCAACTGTCTTCTTTGCCAGGACAGTATCCAAGAAAGAGGCATTTGACCCTATAAGCGACATTAAATCCAACATCGAGGAAACCATGTCCTTCATGGAAAACGAATATGGCGAGGATGTGGCCAACATATACAGGGCAGGCATCCAGGATACACCTCTGGAATCTGATAAACCTGTTGTCCCCATAAAAGTGCCGGTCGTAGAGAGTAACAGTAAAGAAGTGGGACAATACCCAGAGCTTGTGGGTAGCATATTTGCAACAGACTATGATTTTTCCCCGGTCTCATTCCTACAGACACGCAACTACAAGAGCATATCTGCATACTCCATGGGCGTATCCCTAACCATGGTAATACTAGGTATTATATTTCTAACCTTCTCATTTATAAACATGCACAATGCAAGGGCATACAGGTCCATGGGGGACGTTGCCCTTGCACAGTACACAGAGGATCTCAATAAACTTGAGAAAGACTATAATTCATTCGTGAAAGAAAACCCATCATCTAATAAGCAGATAAATATATCCAGGCTTATAATAGACTTTGAAAATCAGCCCAAGCTATACAACATACTGACAGATATAATACGTTCAGTACCTCCAGAAGTTTATTTAAAGAAGATAAGCATAAAGAGACCCGAGTCCAAACAGAAGGTAGCAAGTTCAAGACTAGAGTCAAAAGAAAGTAAGCCCAAGTACTCTACTAGTACAAGGACATTTAATGTGAACATAGAGGGCAGGATATTCGGGACTTACAGGGATGCAAGGAAAAGGTTTCTAAGTCTGGTATCTGCCATTGACCAGGTATACCCGGGAGGTAAGGCAGACTTTCATTATGGCAAGTCTGACGCAAGGTTCAGCTTGGCCCTGGAGGTAAGGAGATGAGATACCTGAAGAGATCCATACTGATTGCGATTGTAAGCATGGTTTTCCTACCCCTTTCTTTCTTTGTCTACAGGTACACGGATACAATAGCAGCCTACGAGTACAACAGGTTCAGCACAATACACGCAAGGCAACGTGTTATCTACCAGTACAAAAAAAAGCTATCAAGGATCGCTGGACAATCAAGCAAAATAGTACCCAATACCATCACCACCAACATAGACTACGACATCAGGCTGGAAGGACACAACATAAAGGAACTATACAAGAAAATTCTCTACACCTACCAGGGGGGCCTGTTCTTCCTGGTTGATGCTGAGATCGAGGCAGAACCACATTCCATAAGGCTTGCCATGAAGGGTTTCAAGGTGGGAGGTGTACCCGGTGAAAACTAAGACCCTACTGTTCTGCGTGTTTCCGGGCATTGCACTCTTTACCTGTCTAGTCATAGCCTTGATTGGTCCAAGGCAAAAAAACTTTACACTGGATACACCTGGATTCTTATACAGCATAGACAGAATGAGCATATGTTACCAAGACCCCTCGGGACCAAAGATACCGCAAAGGATAAGGAACGTGTTTCTCTACACGGCAAAAGGTGCGCAAGGGAATAGCTCCATAGATGTAAGCCTTATAGTGAAATCAGCCAATGCCTCATATGCTGTCATTAATGGGAAACAGGTAAAAAGAGGCCAGAGATACAGGGATTTCGTTGTAACGTCCATTGCAGATGACGCCATAACCATAAGGTACAATAGCGGTTCAAGAGAGGTAATCCATGTCAAGACTTACTAATTACATTGTATGTATGTTGTGTATAATGCTGATTTCTTCCTGTGCAACCACTAAAAGGATAGAAAAAGAGCAGTTTACAATGAAACAAGAGATGGCAAAGGTTACTCCAATAAAGCCAAGGGAGCTCCCCAAGATAAAACCGGCCCCCAAAAAGCCATCACCTCTTGAGGGAAAGACCATAACCATTACTGCAAAGGACTCTGATTTCAGGGACGTTCTGAACGCAATTGCCCATGTGGCAGGTCTTAATCTAGTTATAGATTCAAGGTTGAGAAGCGCTGTAAAAACAAATGAAACAAAGCCAGAAGAAAGCTCGGGCGATATAATAGTCCCAGGTGTAACCGTAACGCTCAAGAATGCCCCGTTAAAGGATGCACTTGATGATATAACAAGATCCATAAATGTCTTTTACCAGGTAGATGACAAGACCCTGTACATAAAAGGCATAGAATCACGCATATACCACCTTAACTGCATTGCATCGCAGAAAGATGTCACGGTTTCTGTAGGGGGTGACGTGCTTGGCAGCTCGACACTCGCCGAGAGCTCGACTTCACCACTGACCGGTGAATTCACCATAAGGGACAAGAAGGATACAACAAGTACCGATATATATACCCAGATCCAGACCACTATAAAATCCATGCTCAGCCCCCTCGGCCATTTCTCCTTGAACAGGAGCATAGGCCTGCTAGAGGTCACTGACAGGAGAAGCTCGCTCGAACGTATTGATACCTACCTTGCCAGAGTTGTAAAGTACTATACGTCCCAGGTACTCATAAAGGCCAGGGTACTGGAGGTAACACTGAATGACGAGAGCCAGTACGGCATAGACTGGTCGAGTATCCATGGCAATATCGGCAACTACAAGTTCAACCCAATCAGGCAAAACCTGAAGCTTCCAACAGGAGGCTCAAACCCGACACCTGCTCTGGAGATGATAATATCCTCGGAAAAGCACGGTTTCGATGCAACCATAAATGCCTTGGAGCAGTTTGGCAAGGTAAAGGTACTCTCAGATCCAAGGGTCAGGGTAATAAACGGCCAGCCCGCACTTATCAGCATGGGTGAGTCAAGATCTTTCATAAAGCACATTGAGCTCACCACGACCACAACAGAAGGCGGTACAACAATAACGCAGCCAGACGTTGAGATAAGTAGCATATTCGACGGCATAATGCTCGGGGTACTGCCATACATAGACTTTGAAAGAAACTTTGTGAACATGAGTATCACGCCAATAAAGAGCGACCTCATAGAACTCGAGGAGAAAAAAATAGGAGAGGATACATACACTCTGCCAAGAATCGCACTAAAAGAGGCATCCACGCAGGTCAGGGTTAAAAGTGGTGACATAGTGGTACTTGGTGGCCTACTAAGCAAGAACATTGAGAGAAACCGAAAGAGTATACCCATACTAGGTGATATACCTTACCTTGGCTATTTGTTCAGCCAGAGGGATGACGTGGTCAAGACAAAGGAGATGGTCATCCTGCTTGAGCCTATTGTACTCTCTCAATAAAAGGCCGATCCATAGCTATCGGGTAGGTGGGTGACATATTCCCTCTGCTACGCTCGTTCCGCCATCCATGGCTCGCTGTCGTTTAAAGATCTTTGTCATTCCGCTATCCTGCTCCCCTGTGGGTAGGCCCCGAAATCCCTTGACAACAGTGCCTGTATCCATTAATAGCTTTGCATCCATAGGAAAATAGTCTAAACAGGAGTGATAGCATGTACGCAGTAATAAGCACGGGCGGAAAGCAGTACAAGGTAGAGGAAGGTGACAGGATCCGCGTTGAGAAGATAGAAGAAAACAAGGGAGACGAGGTGATATTCGAAGATGTCCTCCTCGTGGGAGAAGAGGGGAAGGAATATAGCCTCGGTACACCAATCATAGAAAAAGCAAAGGTAAGGGCAAAGGTCTTGAGACAGCTCAGGGCAAAGAAGATTGTAGTGTTCAAGATGAAGAGGAGAAAGGGCTACAGGAAAAAGATGGGACACAGGCAGTACCTGACCGAGCTTCTCATAACCGGTATTGAAACGGGCAAGGAGGAATAGGCATGGCCCACAAAAAATCCGGAGGTACATCAAGAAACGGTAGGGACACGGCTGGGAAACGCCTTGGAGTAAAAAGGTTTGACGGCCAGAGGGTAAATGCCGGCACTATAATAGTACGCCAGAGGGGCACAAAGATACACCCAGGGGAGAACGTGGGTTGTGGCAGGGATTACACCCTGTTTGCGCTCAAGGACGGTGTTGTAAAGTTTGAGACTCTCTACAACAAGAAAAAGAGGGTGAGCATAGTTCCAAGTACTTAATATATGGACTTCATTGACGAGTCCAAGATATTTGTCAAGGCGGGTGACGGCGGTAATGGCTGTTGTTCATTCAGGCGCGAGAAATACGTCCCCAGGGGCGGGCCTGATGGCGGAGACGGTGGAAAAGGTGGTGATGTCATAATACAGGCAAGCCCAGGCGTACATACCCTGCTTGACCAACATTACCATCCCCATTACAAGGCAGGAAGAGGCCAGCACGGCCAGGGCAAGAATAAGACCGGCAAGTCAGGCCAGGATTGCATCATTCGCGTACCACCGGGCACAGTGGTAAAGGACGCCGATACAGGTCAAGTACTGGCAGACCTCAAGGAATTGTACCAATCCTTCAAAGTAGCTGCCGGTGGAAAAGGCGGCAGGGGTAATGCCAGGTTTGCAACGCCCACTCTTAGGGCACCAAGGTACTGCGAACAGGGGGAGAAAGGACAGGAGAGGTCCCTTGTCCTGGAGTTGAAACTCCTTGCAGATGTCGGGCTGGTAGGATTTCCCAATGCAGGCAAGTCAACGCTCATATCCAAGGTGTCTGGTGCAAGGCCAAAGATAGCAGATTATCCATTTACAACTCTAACCCCCAACCTAGGCATGGTATCATGGAAAGGA
>QMLJ01000333.1 GCA_003643935.1 Deltaproteobacteria bacterium
GGGTTTTACTGTGTATTATCCAAACTATGATACTATACGATCTAGAACAAGCAATAGGTGCCATAGAGGATAGTCTGGAAGAGCTGGATAAGCTGCTAGAGCTTTCCATGAGCCCTGAGAAAGCGATCCAATGGAAGGACAAGACACTAGATACACTTAAACTGATATTCGGGGAGGACTCGGGATATGTAAAAGACTTTCAAGCCATAGAGTTTCATGCCGAGGGTCTTTTACTTATAGGCACATTCAAAGAGGAAGACGAGTATCGGTTTGCCATGGAGGATGCAAAGTCGTTTCTTATTGCATTGATGGATGAGATAGAGTCTGAGTCCAGGAATACTCCTGGATTGATGGACATGGAACAGGCCTTTGCCGAAATGAGGCATTATTTAACTGAGTATGTCAAAGATCCTCTCATGAAGGACAAACTGAGCTTCAGGATTACACGTCTTAGACAGGGTATGCTTACAGGGGACATATCGACGGTCGAGGTGAAAGATCATATAAAGTGGATTAGCGATCTCGATCCAGGGCTGTTTGAACGCCTTGCCCCATTGCTCACTTGGTATTACCTTCGCAGTGGTAATCCCACTACGGTCAGTTGATATATAAACATATCCACATATAGAAAGGAGATGGTATCCCATGCCTAGAATTAAGAGGGTACTTGTAAGTGTAACTGATAAAGGTGGTGTGGCCTCTTTTGTAAAGAGGCTTAAAGAATTTGGCGTGGATGTTCTCTCCACTGGTGGCACGGCACGAATTCTAAAGGAAAATGGGATAGAAGTGCTAGATGTCTCTGAATATACGGGTTTTCCCGAGATGATGGATGGAAGGTTGAAAACACTCCATCCCAAGGTCCATGGCGGACTGCTTGGCATCAGGGACAACAAAGAGCACAAGGCTGCCATGGATGAGCATGGTATATTACCCATAGACATGCTGGTAGTGAACCTATACCGCTTCGAAAGCACGGTTGCCAGCGGGGCTACTTTGGAAGAGGCAATCGAGAACATAGACATAGGTGGCCCGGCAATGATACGTGCAGCATCCAAGAATTATACCTATGTCACGGTGGTAACAGACCCGGCGGATTACAGTTCTATAATAGATGAAATGGAAAAGTCTGGCGGAGAGATCTCTGAAAAGACGAATTTTAGCCTAGCCCGCAAGGCCTTTTCTCTGACCGCTCGTTACGAGGCCGCTATATCCAATTACCTTCAGTCCATAGACATAGATGAAAAGGAATTTCCTCTTACATACACGGTGCAGTTCCAAAGGCAGCAGCTCTTGAGGTATGGTGAGAATCCTCATCAGAAGGCTGCTTTTTACAGGGACATAGTCGTTGACCAACCATCCATTGCAACTGCCCGGCAACTTTGGGGCAAAGAACTCTCGCACAACAACATCATGGATAGTGATGCAGCTCTGGACCTTATCATGGAGTTTGATGATATTGCATGCGTTATACTTAAACACTCAAACCCGTGTGGGGCTGCTTTATCAAAGGATTGTCTTGCGGATGCGTATAAAAAGGCCCTTGCTGTTGATAGGGTTTCAGCATTTGGCGGTATAGTGGGGGTAAACAGGGTGCTTGATGCCGAGACCGCGCGAGAGATATCAGGCATATTTACCGAGGTGGTGGTTGCACCTGGCTACTCGGATGAGGCCTTGGACATATTGAAGCAGAAAAAGAATATAAGGCTTTTAGAGGTACCGGGGATAACCAGTGGCAAAAAGGGAAAGAGGCAATGCTATTATTACAGGAGGGTAGTTGGAGGACTTCTTTTGCAGGAAAGGGACCTGGGTGATGTCGACCTTGAGGGTGCAGAGGTGGTTACAAAGAGACGACCCACCAAGGATGAAATGGATGCCCTGAAATTCGCCTGGACCATTGTCAAGTATGTAAAGTCCAATGCAATAGTGTACGCAAAAAAGGATCAACTGGTAGGTGTTGGGGCTGGACAGATGAGCAGGGTGGATTCGTCCAGGATTGCGGTTATGAAAGCCGAGGATCAAGGTATATCCACCAAGGGTTCAGTTATAGCGTCAGATGCATTTTTCCCCTTCAGGGATGGCGTGGACGAAGCGGCAAAGGCCGGTGCCACGGCCGTTGTTCAGCCCGGTGGGTCGGTGAGGGATAAAGAGGTGATAGAAGCGGCGGATGAACACGGTATGGCTATGGTGTTCACTGGGATGCGCCATTTCAGGCATTAAGGGGCAAGATTTATGAGGGTCCTTGTTATCGGTTCAGGCGGGAGGGAGCATGCCTTATGCTGGAAGATATCCAGGAGTCCCTTGGTGGATGAAGTTTTCTGTGCACCTGGTAACGACGGAATGCTGGGAGATGCCACGTGCATTGACATTCAGGCAAATGACATAGAGGATCTTGTAAAGTTCGTCAAGTCCAATGATGTTGATCTTTCTGTTGTTGGGCCCGAGGCCCCTCTAGTGGATGGCCTGGTGGATGTTTTTAAGGCCGAAGGGCTTTATGCGTTCGGACC
>QMLJ01000034.1 GCA_003643935.1 Deltaproteobacteria bacterium
ATTCAAATTTGTCATCAATGAACTTCAACCTTTCTTTATCAATGTCCAGTATGCATACACGAGCACCCATACCATACGCTATCTTCGCCGCATTATACCCTACTGTCCCTGCTCCCAAGATCATGACTTCTGCCCTCGACACACCCGGCACACCTCCAAGCAGGAGCCCCCTACCTCCATATGTACTCTCCAGGTATTTTGCCCCCTCCTGTACCGAAAGTCTACCTGCCACCTCACTCATGGGCTCCAGAAGAGGCAGATGGCCATTATCAAACTGAACCGTTTCAAAGGCCACAGAGGTAACCTTTTTCTCAAGCAGTACCCTCGTAAGCTCACCGGCCGCAGCAAGGTGGAGGAAGGCATAAAGGATCTGACCCTCTTTCAGAAGACCGTACTCCTCGGGCAAAGGTTCCTTTACCTTGTATACCATGTCAGAGACCTCAAAGACCTCTTTGTGGGACCCAGCGATTATTGCACCTTCCTTGGTATAATCTTCATCCTTAAAACCAGCACCAAGGCCTGCACCTTTTTCTATATATATCTCATGTCCCGCATCCCTTAAAAGCCTAACCCCGTCAGGTATCAGCGCCACCCTGTTCTCCAGCCTTTTTATCTCCCTCGGAATGCCTATCTTCATGTTACCCCCTAGCCTATCTTTTATTCTTTTTAAGAATAATACACTATTAAATAAATATTTCAACATAAATTTATCTTAAATATAAAAAATTGATTCTATTTATACCCAAAAATTATAAAAGGAGGCCAATAAATACACAAGTGATAAGAGTTGACCTCGTATACGTGGTATAATATTGTTATTAAGCAGTTACATATTTACAAAAGGATAACTGGCCTACTATGCATAAGGCTAGTGTTCCTTATTAATCCTGCATCGGCAGGTATACTTTGAAATTCAGAGGTGATTATGATAATCACAACCCTAGTTGTTACTGAGTTCATGACAAATTGTTTTATAGTTGGAGATGATGCAACCAAAGAAGCAATCATAATAGACCCTGGCGGTGAAGGGCGAAGGATTATAAAAGAGGTCGAGGCACAGGGTTTGAGGGTGGTGGGTATTGTAAATACACACGCACACGTGGATCACATTGGGGCCAACAGAGATCTCAAGGACTACTTCAATGTAAGCATAATGATGCATCAGGCAGAGTTACCCGTACTCAGGGTAGCCTCAAAGATGGCGAGGCTCTTTGGGGTCAATATTGATCAACCGCCGGACCCTGACAGGTTTTTGGACGAAGGCGATAAGGTAGTTTTTGGGGACACTACGCTTGGGGTACTGCACACGCCTGGCCATTCACCAGGCGGGATAAGCCTCGTCTCTCAGGACGGCAAGTCTTGCTTTGTGGGTGATACCCTGTTCGCAGGATCAATAGGTAGGACAGACCTGCCAGGAGGTGATTATAACACCCTCATAAATTCTATAAAAGGTAAGTTGCTTCCACTCGGTGACGATGTTACAGTATATCCTGGACATGGGCCCAAGACGACCATTGGAACTGAGAGGAAGTTTAATCCATTTTTGTAAGGAGGAAACATGAAAAAGAGTACCGCGGTTTATTTCACAATTATAGCCCTAGCCCTGGGCTCCATCTCGGCTGGATGCGCTAGGATGCAGGAGATAGCAGGCAAGAGTATAAAGTCATCACAGCGCGTGGCTCCAAAACCAAGGTATCTGGATTTCCCAGACATACTTATACCAGGAGAAATGAACAAGGATAACGGAGAGACTTTCATCATGGATAGGTACGGAAGGATGGTTATAACCGGCCGTGTGAGCAGCCAGTCCTTAAAAAAGTTCTTTATTGCCTCGATGCCATCGGACGGGTGGCGTCTCCTAAATGAATACAGCTACGGGGATTCCATAAAGATTTTTTTCTCCAAGCCTGGTGGTATTTGCACAATACTCATCACTGAAAACCCCCTTGGGACAAAGGCGGAGATATGGAGAACCCTCCAGAAAACAGAATAGAGAAGCCACAACATAATAAAACGGTCGTAATCGGCGTAACCGGAGGTATAGCTGCTTACAAGATACCAGCAGTGGCAAGGGGTCTTATTGCCCAGAGTATAGATGTATACACGATTATGACCAAGTCTGCATCCGAATTTGTCACACCCACCACGCTCAGTGCATTAACAGGCCACCCTGTCTACACAGACCTGTTTTCAGGGGCCACAAGCACAGGTATCAACATCAATCACATAACCCTTGCAGACAGCGCTGATCTTATTGTAGTAGCCCCTGCCACTGCCAATACAATCGCAAAGCTTGCGCACGGTATAGCTGACAACCTTCTTACTTCAACCATTCTTGCCGCCACATCACCGATACTTGTATGCCCATCGATGAATGTAAACATGTACACGAACAAGGTAACACAAAATAATATTTCCGTACTTAAATCATATGGCATGCATGTGCTTGAACCAGGAGAGGGGGAACTGGCCTGCGGCTGGGAGGGTAAGGGCAGGTTGCCTGAGCCGGAGAGAATAGTGCTGGAGGTTAAAAGGATCCTATCCAAACAAGACCTCGCAGGTATTAATATACTCATAACATCAGGGCCAACAATGGAAGATATAGACCCTGTCAGGTTCATTACCAACAGGTCCTCTGGTAAAATGGGCCATGCCATCACAGAGGCTGCATGCCTAAGAGGCGCCAATGTAAAGGTTATAACAGGACCGGTAAACCTAGACTATGCGCCATGGGCAAAGGTTATAAAGGTCAGATCTGCAAAAGACATGTTTAATGCAGTAAAGGAACACCTCGAATGGGCAGATGTACTAATAATGGCGGCAGCAGTGGCGGACTTTGTCCCCTCTGTATACAGAAAACAAAAGATTAAGAAACTAAAATCCGGCATGTATAAACTTGAACTAAGATCTAGCATCGATATACTTGCAAACATAAAAGACAAGAAAGGTAAACGGGTCTTTGTTGGCTTTGCAGCAGAGACCAATAGCGTGGAAAAGAATGCAGTTGAAAAGTTAAAGGCAAAGGCACTCGACCTTATAATTGCCAACAAGGTGGGAAGCAAGGGTACAGGGTTTGCTTCAGATACCAATACAGGAAGTATAATCTCTCAGACCGGCACGGTCCAGAGATTCAATCTTATGCCAAAGCATGTCCTAGCAGGAAGGATTCTTGACATGGTAGTGGAGCGCATGAGTTGAAAGACTCACTCATAGAGACATTAAAACAAGAGATATCCTGGAGTGGAGAGCTCGTTATAATGCCACCAGTAGATACAACTGATGCAAAGATCCCGAGCTTGGAATCCATAAGGGCAGAGCTAGGTGATTGCAGAAGGTGCCCTCTGTGGAGAACAAGAAACCATATTGTCTTTGGGGAGGGCAATCCCAGGGCCAAGATCATGTTCATAGGTGAGGCCCCTGGTGCCATGGAGGACAGGACCGGAAGACCATTTGTCGGCAAAGCCGGAGGGCTATTAACAGACATAATTGAAAAAGGCATGGGCATGAAGCGATCGGATGTGTATATTGCAAACATCTTAAAGTGCCGCCCTCCTGGCAACAGGGATCCCCTCCCATCAGAGGTCGAGAAATGCATTGGATTTCTTCATGAACAGATAAATGTAGTCAGACCGGATATTATCATTGCACTTGGCAGGGTTGCTACCCAGAACCTACTGGAGACTAGTACACCTATAAGCAAGCTCAGGGGTAGATTCCACGATTTCATGGGCATAAAACTAATGCCAACCTACCACCCGAGCTACCTGCTACAGAATCCATCAAAAAAGAGGGACGTATGGGAAGACATAAAAAAGGTTCTAAAAGAGATGGGCTTGTCCGTACAAAGGTAGCTATGTTAAAAAGGGCCCTGTTAATAATAATCTTCCTGTTGTTACCACTAACAGGGATGGCATCTAGCATTATATTGCTTAATATAAATGACGCCATTACACCTCCTATTGCCTCGTATATAGTCGAAAATATAGACTACGCTATAGAAAGCGGTGCATCAGCCGTGATAATACAGCTTGACACTCCGGGTGGACTGGATACTGCCATGAGAAAGATAATAAAAAAGGTGATGAACTCCAACATACCGGTTATTGTATATGTTGGCCCAAAAGGTGCCAGGGCTGCATCTGCAGGAGCCATTATAACAATAGCCGCCGATGTAGCCGCCATGGCACCGGGGACGAACATAGGTGCCGCGCATCCGGTCAGTATAGGCACGTCAGGCGAGAAATCCGGGGAAAACAAGACAATGGTTGAAAAGGTAACGAACGATGCTGTAGCGTACGTCCGCAGTATCGCACGCATGCGGGGCAGAAACGAGAAATGGGCAGAAGATGCCATACGCAAAAGCATATCAACACCAGCAGAGGAGGCGCTAAAAAAAGGTGTAGTAGACTTGATAGCAAATAATCTCACGGACCTCCTCACAAAACTTGATGGAAAGAAGGTAAAGAAGAATTCAACAACCTTTGTCTTAAGGACCAAAGACGCAAATATAGTCAAAAAACCCATGGGATTCAGGTACCGGCTGCTTTCGAAGATATCAAACCCTAACGTTGCTTACATACTTATGATGATTGGCCTTGCAGGTTTGTACTTTGAACTGGCTAGCCCTGGGGCTATACTTCCCGGAGTGATTGGCGGTATATCGCTTATATTAGCCTTCTTTGCCTTCAATACCTTACCCGTAAATTACGCAGGTATTGCATTGATCCTACTTGCCATAGTGCTGTTCATAGCCGAGATAAAGGTACCTAGCTTCGGGCTCCTCACCGTGGGAGGTGTAATATCCTTCATACTGGGATCAATACTTCTCTTCAGGACCCCTGAGTTATATGCAAAGGTATCTTTGGGTGTGATACTACCCATTGCTATTCTTTTTTCGGCCTTCTTCGTAATATGCATCTATCTGGTTATCAAGGTACACAAGAGACCTGCCGTGACCGGGATGGAAGGACTCGTTGGCGAGATAGCAGAGGTCTACAAATGGGACCCTAACGGCGGTGGCCAAGTGTTCTGCCATGGTGAATATTGGCATGCTAAAGGCCCAGAGACCTTGAAACCAGGGGATATAGTAAAGGTAAAGGACGTAAAGAACCTTAAGTTATTAGTTATACCGGTAGAAGACAGCAAGGGCTAGTATGTCCACATATACACAACTTGATACAAGATACATATAAATCATATAAAATAAGGAGCCAAGGGCATGGCAGACAACAGAAGGGAAAAGATACACACGAGGAATATAAGTATATCAACCTATGACATGGGTGATGACACTGTAATGGTAGAGGGAATACTCCGTGATGAGAGATTGAGGCCTACATATTCACTCACAGCCAATGAAACTTTCCAGCCAGGGATTATACACGACCTGAAGATTAGCCTTACCGTGAGGGGTAAAGACCTTGTCATAGAGGATGTCAACGTGGAGATGATGGAGGTACCCTCTAAGGAATGCAAAAAAACGAGGGAAAGTTTAAGACCACTTATCGGGCATCGTATTGCATCTGGATTCACATTATGGGTAAAAAATACTTTCGGGGGGCCGAGAGGCTGCACTCACCTGAACGCCCTGCTCCTTGCCATGGCCCCGGCAGTGGTCCAGGGTTACTGGGTTCTAAAAGCAAGCAAACCCATATCACTCGGTTCCATGGGAGATCTTCCTGATGCAAGCTATCTTGTGGATACATGCTGGGTCTGGAGAAAGGACGGACCCTTGGTAAAGAAAATGGCGGACATGCTTCAAGAAATGGAAGGTAAGTAGGTAGCCCTACAAAGGTTGTACATGGCTATTCACGAGCATGCTTGAAATCTTCACATATAATAAGTATACTGGACCGTTGAACAGGCAAGTGAATTTAGCCATGTTTACAGATTTACAGAACTTGAGGTTGGATTTATGGGAAAAGGTGATAGAAAAACCAAGAGAGGCAAGATCTGGAGAGGAACGTACGGAGTGAAACGCAGGAAGAAGAAAAAGGTGGCAAGTACCCAAGAAAATAGTTGAGTCTATAGGGGAGCAACTACCCTAGGTACTTAAGCCATTGGATACACTATGCCTCTTTAATTGTGACTCTCTGGTTGTAGGCGTTTATAAGATCCCTCCTGCTTATCATGCCTATTACCTTCCTTGGATTCACTGGATCCACTACAGGTAGTTCCTCAAGGTCTTTAAGGGAGAATTTCCTTAGTACACTACTAAGGTCGTCGTCTGGTCTCACTGTTATTACATCTTCTGTAGCTATATCACTCGCTATTACGAGGTTTGCCAATATCTCGTCTGTCAATATACGCCTGACGTCATGTATGTCGAATATACCCGTCATCAGTCCGGATGAATCAACAACCGGGTAATAAGACGAACGGCTCTTGGTAATAAGATCAACTATATCCCTTAACGGGGTATTCTCCCTAACAAGTGTAACATCAGAAGGTATGCTCACGGCATCCTTAACAGTAAGCCCTTCCAATACATCCATTATAAAGTCGCCCTTGTGTGCAGGGGAGTCAATACGTGTCGGGACCTGCTTTTCATAAATGGTAAGCTTCCTTAGGAACAGAAAGGCTGTTGTACATACCAGCATCAGGGGTGGAAGCAGCCCATAATTTCCGCTAAGTTCGCATACCATTATAAGGGTAGATATGGGTGTATTGGCCGCACCTGCAAAAAAACCTGCCATACCAACAATTACGTAAGCGTTAGGATCACTAACCAGGCCTGGGAATATAGAGTGGGCAAGTCCGCCAAAGGCACCACCAAGCATTGCACCGATTACAAGCGACGGAGCAAAGACACCCCCGCTGCCACCGGATGATATTGTAAAGGAAGTGGCTAGTATCTTTGCTATTGCCAGCACAAGCATGAGCCCCATGGCCAGCTTGCCGTATATTGCGAGCTGAATCCAACCATAGCCAGAGCCCAGTACCTGTGGATAGAACAGGGCTAAAAGGCCTAGAAGCCCACCACCGATCGCAGGTTTAAAATGTGGGGGTATGGGTATCTTCTTAAAAAACCTGTCCCTCATGCCATAAAATGTAGCCACGTAGAAATAGCCCAAGCCAGCGCATGCAATGGCAAGCAAGAAATAAAAAATAAATTCGATTGGATTGCGGAAGCTAAAATTTGGCGTATGAAATAGAGAGCCCCAGCCTATCATGGACGCAAATACAGAATACCCTACTATGGAAGAAATAATAGCAGGTATAATGGCCTCGTATTCAAACTCTGCCTCGGTGTATATTACCTCGGCAGCAAAAAGGGCACCGCCCAATGGTGCCCTGAAAATACTACCTATTCCTCCTCCAATTCCAGCTACGAGCAATGTCCTGCGTTCTTTGTCAGAAAGGCCAAGCTTTGTACCCATGTAAGAGGCAAACCCAGCTCCTATCTGTGCTATGGGGCCTTCCCTTCCTGCAGATCCCCCTGAACCAATGGTTATCGCAGATGCAATTATCTTTATGAAAGGGACCCTGGGCCTGATTATTCCTCTCTTTTGGTGAAATGCTTCTATTGCCGCATCCGTGCCATGACCTTCTGCCTCTGGTGCCCATGTATAAACAATAAGACCTGTGATAAGGCCTCCGATCATGGGTATAAGTGCCAAAATCCATGTTATACCGCTCTTATGGGTGAATATACTATTCATCAGTACAGGATATAAAGGTATAACCTTACCCGTAGTCTCATCAATGGTAGGGGGGGTATAACCGGCCAGGTGTATGAGAAAGAAATCTGTCCCAAGCCTAATCAGGTAGAAGAAACCGACTGCGCCTAGACCGGATATCAACCCTATAATCACGCTTAGGAATATCAGTTTTGTAATACGTCTCAGGTCAAGAGAAGTAGTATCAATATTCGGCATCAGGTCTCCAAATATCTATCATCATACGATACCCAATTTCAGTTATTTTATGGAAATAACAACCAAATAAAGGAGATATTCAGATGAATAGCCCCATCAGCAATAATCCTATAACCGAACTGGCCTATAAAATCAATCCTATTACCAATAGGTCATGGTATGAATACAATTAAAAGCATATCAGCTCATGCCTAAAGATCTATTGTTAGACTTAAGAGATTGATGCAATGCCATTGAGCATCACATGCAAAGCATATCTCCAATGGAACGTCAATGGTACGTACAAGCCGGTACGCCTTTAAGGTTGTCCGAATGCAGAACTTTGTGATAATGAACACAATAACTCTGAAGGTCTTAAATAACTACTAGGTGGTCTCACATGGTAACTGTTGGCGGAAGGGCCCATAGCCTTGACGAGGTAATGTATATTTGTAAGCTAGGCTATCCATTCGTCGAGTATTCGCTCTCAGATCCGACAAAGGTTGAGGCGGAACTAGAAAAATTAACTAGTCTTAAGGAGCTCTATAACATTGACCTCATGGCTCATTTCCCTAACGAAGATAATCCCTTTGACATAAAGGTCTTGAGTGAAAAGTTTGTTCCAAGGATGAAAAAACTCCTCGATCTGTCAAGTAAGCTAGGCATCAAAAAAGGCACGTTTCACTTCTGGATGGATAGGAGATGGGCATCACAAGACCTAGTAGATGAAAAGATATCCCTTGTTGACAATATGGTAAGCTATGGCAAGGACAGGGGAATAGTCCTGTGCATAGAAAATCTAAGTGAAAGGTACGATAGTTTTGCCAAGGCTTTTAATAGTGTACCTG
>QMLJ01000035.1 GCA_003643935.1 Deltaproteobacteria bacterium
CCACCTGAGATATCTGCAATGGTGCTCCAGAAGCTTAAAAAGGACGCAGAGGCTTATCTGGGCGAAAAGATAGAGGACGCGGTCATTACTGTGCCGGCTTACTTCAACGATTCTCAGAGACAGGCCACCAAGGATGCGGGCAGAATAGCGGGCCTAAATGTAAAGAGAATTATAAACGAGCCTACGGCTGCTGCACTTGCATATGGACTGGACAAGAAAAAGGATGAAAAAATAGCTGTATTTGACTTCGGCGGTGGTACTTTTGATATCTCGATACTGGAACTGGGTGATGGTGTATTTGAAGTCAGGTCCACCAATGGTGATACGCACCTTGGTGGGGAGGATATAGACAACCGGATAATAGATTACCTGGTAAAGGAGTTCAAGAAAGAGAGTGGGGTGGACCTCAGCCAGGATAGAATGGCGTTGCAAAGGCTGAAAGAAGCGGCGGAGAGGGCAAAACACGAGCTTTCAACCATGATGGAGACAGAGATTAACCTGCCCTTTATAACAGCCGATGCCTCTGGACCAAAGCACTTGAACATGAAACTCACCAGGGCAAAGCTCGAGGCGCTCGTCGAGGATATAATACAGAAACTGGAAGAGCCGTGCAAAAAGGCCCTTGCAGATGCAGGTCTTACACCCAGTGATATTGACGAAGTCATACTAGTGGGAGGGCAGACAAGGATGCCCATGGTACAGGAAAAGGTGAAATCCATCTTTGGTAAGGAGCCTCATAAGGGTGTAAACCCAGACGAGGTGGTGGCTGTTGGTGCAGCCATTCAGGGTGGAGTGCTTGCAGGGGATGTAAAGGATGTCCTGCTACTTGATGTAACGCCTCTATCCCTTGGTATAGATACCTTAGGGGGCGTGTTCACGAAGATTATATAGAGAAATACCACCATACCTACGAGAAAGTCTCAGATATTCTCCACTGCTGAGGATAACCAGAGTGCGGTTACCATAAGGGTTTTCCAGGGGGAAAGGCCCATGGCCCAAGATAATAAACTCCTTGGCCAGTTTGATTTGGTGGGTATACCACCTGCACCCAGGGGCGTACCTCAGATAGAAGTCACCTTTGATATAGATGCAAACGGTATTATGCACGTATCTGCAAAGGACAAGGCAACTGGAAAAGAGCAGTCGATAAGGATTACGAGTTCCTCTGGCCTGAATGAAGAGGACATACAGAAGATGATGAGAGAGGCAGAGGAGCACGCAGAAGAGGACCGGAAGAAGCAGGCTCTTATTGAGGCAAGGAACAAGGCTGATAACCTTGTATACACGACAGAGAAGACACTGAAGGAATATGGTGAGAAGGTGGATGCACAGACAAGATCCAATATCGAAAGTGCACTCTCAGACCTTAAGGACGCTATGAAAGGTGAGGACGCAGACCTCATAAATAAGAGGATTGATGCCCTGACAACTGCTTCACACAAGTTAGCCGAGGCCATGTATGCATCTGCTGCATCCCAGGCAGGTGGGGCCTCTGGCACTGCTTCTCAAGGTGCAGGTGCCTCAGATGCATCCTCTTCAGCAAAGGATGACAACGTAGTTGATGCAGAGTTTGAAGAGGTAAAGGGGGACAAGGGGTAAAAAGTAGAACTCAGAAACAGGTAGCTATGCTCAGGAGTGATTGCTTAGGCTGTATTAGAAAAGAAAGCTCAGAGTATAAGTTTGAGTGGTAACATATTTGTTCTCGCTGATTCTCACTGGGTGCAATTGTTATAGTTCTATCAGAGTACACTGACTGGTATTTAATACCTAAAAATCAATGCCCCCTTCTTTCAGTTAAAGGTTGATTGTAGAAGATAGACAACTCGGCTTGATCAGCTATCTGTTTCTGGTACATGATGTTTCGCTACTTTATGTCTGGTTTTTACATTGCACCTTTTTATTAAAATAACTCTTGATCTGTTTGGAAGACTCTTCGTGAAACACGTTGTTACTTGTGGGTACCAGCGATCAAGGTTCCCTAGAGATATTTTCTGAGATACGCATAGCTACGATGTCCCATGAATAATTTTTTTCAGCGTATGTTCTCGCTTTCCTACCCATAATTTCGCATAGACGAGGGTTGTCAATAAGCCTGAGTATTGCATCAGCCATTGGACGTGCTTTTCCTGGGGGCACGAGTAGGCCAAACCCGGCTTCTTCAATCTCTTCAAGTCCCCTAATTCTACTTGCTATTATTGGCTTACCACACGCTGCATAATCTCTAATCTTCAAAGGTGAGTATGAATAGAATACATGGGGGTACTCTTTACTAGAAAATACAATCTTGGGGGCCATGCATATCTTATATGAATTTATAACATCAGGTGCATCCTTGTATGGGATGTCACCTAGCATATCAACGTGATCCTCAATGCCAAGTGCTTTTAATCTCTTTGTGATGTTCTTTTCTTCGGGACCAGAACCCGCTATTGCCATCCTTATCCCCGGTTTTTCTCTGGTTACTAAATAGAATGCATCTACAAGTATATCTAGACCCTGCCATTTCACAAGGTTCCCTATGAATCCCACCTCATATACCGGGGTAATACCAAGGGGGCGGAAATGCTTTATATCTGTCCCGTTGCCTATTATAAAGATCCTGCTATCTTTGGCCCCCAATGAAATAAGGTATGATTTTATCCCTTCTGATACAGCCCGGATCATGTCAGATTTTAAGGCCGAATAACGCTGCAGTACGCCGCCTATCCATACAATAAATGGATTCATGCCCTTTATTCTTGCTTCAGGGCCAATCCATCCGTTGTGCTCGGTTATTATCTTTATGTGATCGGCCTTGAGAAAACGCAATGTAAGGACATATATTGCGCTAAAGATACTGAGCCTTACGTAAAGGATTTCCGGTTTCAGGTCTTTGATTATCTTGAGAAACCTTGATATTGCCATGGTGGAGGTAATGAAAAGAGTATACCATCTTCCTCTGACAACGATCTCCTTAAACTTGACTTCATCGGAGAGTATATCACGGTGAGTTGTCCTTCCTTTGGCCGATACGTGAACAACAGTTACATCATATCCGAGGGAGATGAATCCATTTGCTAGAGAGGAGAAGTGTATAAGTTCAGCGTTTGACCTCTCCATGCCGAATATGTTTAGCATCAAGATTTTTCTCATACCCGGGTTTCTTTTCAGCTCAGTGATTTTACTACTATCGTTTCCAGGACCAAAGGAGAACATCATGCACTTTCCTTTCCGATTTTCCTCAGCATATCTTTAAAGGATTTAAGGTCGTTTAGGCTTATAAGGAAAATGGATCTCAGCCTGGTTTGGGAGATTCTTTTAAATGCCATTACCACAATAAATGTTGCCAGTATATACGCTACGGATGAAGCAGTTGCAGCACCTTCTATGCCCCATCTTGGTATAAGGTAAAGGTTTAGGGACACATTAACTACTAGTGAAGCGCTGGAGGCGTACGTGCCATATTGAGGCATGCCGCGTCCTGCCATATCGGAGGTCAATATCTTTGAGATGCTTAAGGCTACAATCCCAGGTAGCAGTATCAAAAGAGGTTTTGCCGAAGGGAGGAATGCCTTTCCGAACAAGATAGTGATTACAGGTCTTGCTAGTATTGCCAGTACTACAGATATAATTGTAAGCAGGAATAAATTATTACGTGCAACTTTAGTGGTAAGCACGGTTGCATCATGTGTATCAAGAGAGGATATCCGTGGAAAGAGTACAGTTGAAACTGAGCTTGGTATCATCCAGAGCTTTTCGCAGAGCGAGACGGATATACTGTAATAGCCGATTGCAGCGGGGTTGAGAAAGAGGGATATAAGTAGTATGTCGAGCCTGTAGTTCAAGAACTGGGCTATATTGCCGAGGTAGGCCTTGGATCCGTAATGTATAGAATCTCTGAAAATGTCCTTATCGAAATAAAACTTGATAGGTTCTGCTTTCTTGAGCACGGCGATGGCAATAAAGCTGGAGATGATCATGGTAATGGAATAGGATAGCACAGCGCCTGTGATCTTCAGACCCAGCCAAGCAACAAGAATTAACAAAATAGCGACCTGTAAGAATCTCTGAAAGACATTCAGCATATTATAAGTGGCCACGTTTTCCTTACCTAAGATGATGCTGTTCATGAAGGTATAGGTAAAGATAAAAGGGATGGCTATAAGCACCATCCATAGAAGGCAATGGTCTATCCTGTTCCTCCAGAGGAAGTTTTCCACCACATCAAGCCTTGCTATGTACCAGAACAGTAGTACGATAAAGAAACCAAGTAGTACGCCTGAGATTAAGGAGGTTGAGATAATATCCCCGGTTCTGTATTTCTTGGCGCTCGTATAGTATATGTTTGATACCTCAATACCTGCGGTACCCAGTCTTGTCAGCACAGCAGGTATGAGCAGAAGTAATGCATAGATACCCTTGCCGCTGGGTCCTAGAGCACGTGCCAGTATAACGGAAGAGATTATTCCCCCCGCTAGCACCATGACCTGGGAGACAAAGGTTATACCTGTATTTTTTGCTATATGGTTCATTGCTCAGGTTTCACCACAAAGATAAGGCCATCGGAGAAAAAGGGGTTTAGTGTGTAGAGAAGACGCCTGCTCAATACCTTTGAGACGGTCTTAAGCCTGTCCGTTATTATATTTTCTGTTTTGTTTTTATTAAATCTATTGATCTTTGTGCTGTACGAGGAATGCATATGGGAACTTTTTCCTAGGGCCTTTGTTATAAGTCTTCTTATGATGGGCAGGTCCTTATCCACAAAACTGTATGCAGCGGTCTCTTCGATTGAATATCCGTGCTTTTTAAGGAGTGAGGACAGGGTTTTCCAAGAGAACCAGAAGTTGTGGTCGGGGTGAACATACTCATATCCCCTGAGAGCCTGCCATAGTCCAGAAAGCCTGAATGGGCTTGGCGTTGATATGATCATTATCGTGTCCTTTGTAAATAACAACTTAACTGAATCAAGAAACTTGCCTGGATTGTCAAGGTGTTCCAGTAATTCAGCCGCAACAATCACGTCGAATTTGGTCTTTGGTAGAGGTATAGTTTCAATCTCCTCAACGTCCCCCTTGAAAAGATTTCCAATGCCCGAGCTCCTTAGTATATCAAGTGCACTCTCGCTTCTATCAATACCATATACATCTTTTGCAATATCCATGAGCCTTGTATGGAGCAAAGTACCTGAATTTATTCTCTCCTTTGTAAGGCCTTCATCCGCGCATCCCAAGTGAAGGACAGTCTTGTCTCTGCACCTCTCAAGAACGAAATCCATTCTGGCGTGTGTTATCTGAACGCGAGGTACCTTGTAGAGATATAAGGATTGATTAGGTTCTGCCATTTATCACCTTTGAATATATGCTATCCAACTTGGATCCCACTGATTGCAGGCTAAAATTTTTATGGGCATACTTGGCGATCTCTGACCGAGGATATCTGTTATAGTTGTCAAGCATGTATCTAAGTGCTTTGTATAACTCATCCGTGTCTCCAGGTGTTACCAGTATTCCCATCTTCTCATCGACTATCTCCGGTATCCCTCCCACTCTTGTGGTAACCAACGGAAGCCCACATGCCATTGCCTCTACAAGTACACAGGGCATGTTTTCCCACAGACTTGGTAAAACAAAGAAACTTGCATTTCTCATGAAGCTGGCTATTTCCTTTTTGGTCTTTAGCCCGTGGAATGTTATCATCTTTGTGAGGCCAAGCTTTTCTGAGAGACTCTTATATTCACTACTGGAAGGCCCATCGCCTACTATGTCCAGAATAAAGTCATCTCTTTCTTGCTTTAGTCTGACTAGTGCTTTGAAAAGATAATCAATGCCTTTAATGGGCGTGAGTAGGGCCACGAGTAAAATCCTTTTCTTTTTATGGGTGACTAACTCTCTTGGGGGGTAAAAGATGCTTGTATCAAAGGTGTTTGGAACTATTTCAATGTCTGTGGATATCCCGTAAGACCTGAGTGCGTCGGCAAGGTCCTTGCTGACAGTTAACACTATGTCTGCTTTATTTAGGGCAAGCCTGGCCTGGATATGATCTATTGGTCTTAACCTGTGTCTTGCAAATATACTCCAGTGTTCTGTAACCACTACGGGTCTGCTGGTCAGTCTACCTATGATTACTGCAGGTAGTGCTGCTGTAAACACATGGGCATGGATGATGTCAGGGGAGAAGCCTTCTCTCAATAGCCTTATAAAGGAGGAAAGCACACCCATAAAGTAATTTGGAGAGATGTTGTTTCTCCCAGGCATATAAGGTAAGTAGTAGCGGAATTGGATCAAGCGTATTCCGTGGTCCATCCAGTGGTTAGTTTTATTTTTCCCAGCCAGATGTGGGGTGCGCATGCCGTGAATTACAGCCACATCGTTAAATAGTGCCACTGACTTTGCATGTTCTTTCACAAATATTCCTGAAACCGGCCATTCAGCAGAAGGATACCATGCAGTTATAAAAAGTATCTTTTTTCTTTTTCTCATGTCTTTTAAATGTAGTTACTATCAGTCCCTGAAAGTGGCCTCGGTTGATCAAGAGATAAACTTTAACCTCGTTTCTGATGTATGATGTTTTGATACACCCTAACAAATTGTTTTACAACACTATCCCATGTGACCATGTTCTCTAGTCTATACCTTTTTTCTTCCAGGTTACTTGGATTTATATTTCCTCTAAGTGCTTTTACAATACTTGCTGCAAGGTCTTCAGGTTTGTCAGGTCTGAAGAGATAACCGTCTACCTCATGTGTTATCCAAGGCCTGTTTGCATCTATATCTGTGACAACAGGTATAAGGCCAGCTGCCATGGCCTCTAGCAGAGATATTGATGTACCGTCCATCAGGGATGTGGAGACATATACCCGGGCTAGATTCATTAAGAAGGCTATCTCTCTATTTTGAACTCTTCCTTTAAACTCTATCCTGTCTGAGACGCCCATCTCATATGCCAGCTTTTTGAGGTAGGTATCCATTGAACCCTGCCCTACTATAATAAATCGTGCATCAGTTACTGAAGCCGTTACATAAGGGATGGCCTTTATAAGAGTATCTATGTTGTAGATAGGTTCAAGGTTCCTTGTTGATATGACTATATTCCCCCTTTTCTCCCCTCTGAGGGCAAAGAAGGCATTATCTACACCAAAAGGTATAGTTTCTGAGTTTTCAAGTCCGGTTGTACTTCTCATTATTTCGGATACAACAGTAGTCCTGGTTGAGAGCCTTACAGCTAGATTGAAAAGTAGGCCGATAAAAGGCTTCTTAGCTATCCTGATGTCCATACCATGGGCTGTATTTACTACAGGTAGGCCAGTTATGAAACCTGCAACAGAGGCTATTAGTCCTGTTGGGACAATCCAGTGCCCGTGAATTATATTGGGCCTTTGTTTCAAGATAATCTTTATGGCGTTTATTGTGCCTGATATCATGTACACAACCATGGCAAGGTTGGGCACTTTACCCGACTGGCCAAGTGGTCTATTACCGCTTGGATACCAGAAACGATTTACCATTATTCCATCGAGTACTTCTTTAGAAGGGACATCTCTGAATATTTTAGGAGCGAGTACAATGACACTGTGTCCGAGTCTGTGAAGTTCTGAAGAGAGCCTGTGTATAAATATCCCCCTGTATGAACCTAGGCTGTCTGGAAAGCTATTGGAGATCATAAGTATTTTCATATCGCCTTATATTATTATGCCTTTTCTTTTGTCCGAGGTCATACAGCAGCGAAGCTAAACTTTATCCTAACTTTCTGTTAGAAACTTTTCTCTATACCTGTTGAGTTCTTCTATTTTGGGCCTTCTGGCTTAAAGCTTATGCCTTGGCCCCTATGCCTTAAGGGCTTTTATCTCAATACATCCTAAACCCTGTCGGTCATTGTACCTCTTTTAATTACATTGACCCTAAATCTATTGACATGTCAATCGACTTTGGGTATAATAAAATAAATTTCACGTCTTGTGAACATAGTCAGCTGAGGGGGTTTATATCATATGTCACTTCTTGATAAGTATTATACCCAGGAACATAGTATTTTCAGGGATTCAATCAGGCGTTTCTTTGAGAAGGAGGTAACACCGTACGCTGATCAGTGGGAGAAGGAAGGGATAATACCAAAGGAATTATGGAAGAAGTTCGGTGCTCATGGTTTTTTGTGCCCATGGTTACCCGAGGAATATGGTGGTGTAGGTGCTGATTTTTTGTATTCGTTCATTGAGGTCGAAGAGGCCGCAAAGACACATCTTGGTGGTTTTTTCTTCCCCTTGCATTCCGATATCGTTGTACCCTACATCTATAATTTTGGTAACGAAGAGCAAAAAAGACGATGGCTTCCCGGTTGTGTAACGGGTGACATTATAACGGCTGTTGCCATGACTGAGCCTGGTGCAGGTTCTGATCTTGCGTCCATAAGAACGACTGCAATAAAAGATGGAGATGAATACGTCATAAACGGCCAGAAGACATTTATATCTAATGGTATAAACTGTGATCTGGTTATTGTGGCTGCAAAAACCGATCCAGAAGCCGATCCACCTTATACCG
>QMLJ01000036.1 GCA_003643935.1 Deltaproteobacteria bacterium
CCACTTACCCAAGCCAATTCACAGCATAAAAAAATTATCGGAAGGTATTTAGATAATGAATCTAGGGGAATTAAAGAAATTAAATGCAAAAGACCTGCTGGAAACTGCCAACAAGCTGGAGATAGAAGGTTCGGCAACTATGAGTAGGCAGGAACTTATATTTGCCATTCTTCAGGCGCAGGCTGAGAAAGAGGGATACATTTCCGGTGGAGGTACAATCGAGATACTACCCGATGGTTTTGGTTTCCTTAGATCGGTAGATTATAATTACCTGCCCGGGCCGGACGACATATACGTATCACCTTCACAGATCAGGAGGTTTAATCTTAAGATTGGTGATTACGTGGAAGGCCAGATAAGGCCTCCAAAGGACAACGAGAGGTATTTTGCGCTTCTCAAGCTGGAGAAGATAAACTTCGAATCCCCTGAGATTGCCAAACATAGAGTACAGTTTGATGACCTCACGCCCCTGTATCCCATGGAGAAGTTTATACTTGAGACCACGCCCGATAACCTCACTGGCCGTGCCCTTGACCTACTTGCCCCTATCGGCAAGGGACAGAGGGGCCTTATTGTCTCTCCCCCCAAGGCAGGTAAGACCATGATGCTCCAGAGTATAGCAAACAGCATAACCACCAACCACCCCGATGTAATACTCATGGTCTTGCTTATAGATGAGAGGCCTGAAGAGGTAACGGACATGAAACGCTCCGTAAATGGTGAGGTGGTATACTCAACATTTGATGAGCCTGCATCCAGGCATGTACAGGTTGCAAAGATGGTAATAGAAAAGGCCAAGAGGCTGGTGGAGTACAAGAAAGACGTTGTGATACTGCTTGATTCCCTTACCAGGCTCGCAAGGGCCCACAACACGGTCTGTCCCCCTTCAGGCAAGCTGCTTTCGGGTGGAATTGATGCAAATGCACTGCAGATCCCAAAGCGCTTCTTCGGCGCAGCGAGAAACATTGAAGAGGGGGGCAGTATAACAATTATCGCTACGGCCCTTATAGACACTGGCTCTCGAATGGACGAGGTTATCTACGAGGAATTCAAAGGTACAGGTAACATGGAGATACACCTGGATCGGTCTATTATGGAGAGAAGGATATTCCCTGCAATAGACATAAGCAGATCAGGAACCAGGAAAGAAGAACTTCTTCTACCGCAGGATACACTTGATCGCATATGGATTCTTCGTAAGCTTCTATCTCCGTTGAATCCAGTTGACAGCATAGAATTTTTACTGGACAAATTGAGTAAGACCGATAATAATAAGGACTTCTTGGAATCAATGAATAAATAGGCTAGGAGAAAAGGCAAGGAGATAGGATAATGAAAGAGGGAATTCATCCTGAGTATTTTGAGACAACCGTTACATGTGCATGCGGTAACACTTTCAAGACGCGTTCAACCAAAAAGGATATAAGGATTGAGGTCTGCAGTGCTTGCCACCCCTTTTATACAGGCCAGCAAAAGTTTATCACAAAGGCTGGTAAGGCTGAACTATTCCGTAAGAAATACGGTGATTACCTGAAGAATAAGTCAAAAGATTAAACTGAGACTATATTAACCAACCTTATCATGTTCGAAAAGCTCGACGAAGTAGAGGCTCGTTACAAGGAGCTTTCTGACCTTCTGAGCGATCCGTTGCTTTTGAAGGATCAGGAGCAGTACGCCAAGGTGGCGAAGGAGCATTCGAGTCTACAGGAACTAGTGGAGCCTTACAGGGCCTTGAAAAAGATTATCGGCGAGATCGAGGACCATGAGTCCATGCTCTCTGACCCAGACCCCGAAATACGTTCCCTCGTACGTGATGAGCTCAACAATCTGAGGAAGGACAAAGACGAGCTTGAAGAGAAAATAAGGGAACTCCTGACACCTCAAGATCCCAATGACGCAAAAGACGTGATTTTGGAGATTAGGGCAGGCACAGGCGGTGACGAGGCCAGCCTTTTTGCTGGCGACCTTTTCAGGATGTACTCACGCTATGCAGAATCAAAGGGATGGAAGGTAGAGGTCCTGAGCATGAATACAACGGGCGTGGGCGGTATCAAGGAAGTAATTGCAGCAATTAAGGGAAAGGGGGCCTTCTCAAGGCTCAAGTACGAGAGCGGGGTGCACAGGGTACAGAGGGTTCCCGTGACAGAGGCGGGAGGTAGGATACATACTTCCACGGTCACGGTGGCTGTACTGCCGGAGGCAAGTGAGGTGGACGTACAGATCGATCCAAAGGACTTAAGGATAGACACATTCAGGGCCTCTGGCCATGGGGGCCAACATGTGAACAAAACGGACTCTGCCGTACGCATCATCCATATACCAACAGGTATCACTGTATCTTGCCAGGATGAGAAGTCCCAGTATAAGAACAAGGCAAAGGCTATGAGGGTCTTGAGGGCAAGGTTGTTGAAGAGTCTCAAGGAAGAGCAGGATAGGGAGATAGCTGACAATAGGCGCTCACAGGTGGGCACCGGGGAGAGGAGCGAGAGGATAAGGACTTACAATTTTCCCCAGGGTAGGGTGACTGATCATAGGATAAACCTAACCCTTCATAAATTGCCGCTTGTACTGGAGGGTGAGATCGACGAATTGATAGACGCCCTCACCACACATTTTCAGGCAGAGGCCGTGGCCGCCAAGAGCTCTGGCTGATGCAGAAATGGACGGTCCGTACTGTACTTTCGTGGGCAAGGCTTTACTTTGAAAAAAGGGGTATAGATACACCAAGGCTTGATGCTGAGGTGCTGCTTGCGCACGCACTGGATTGTACCAGGATTGATTTATATCTGGATATGGACAGGCCACTTGTACAAGAAGAGCTGTCCAGGTTCAGGGCCCTTATCAGAAGACGTTCTGAAAGGGAACCTGTGGCGTACATAACAGGGGAAAAGGAATTCTTTGGCAAGAAATTTGCGGTCAGTAGGCATGTGCTCATACCAAGGCCAGAAAGCGAGATACTTGTTGAACAGGCAATAGATCTCGTACCAATGTCCTCAGAGATACTAGAGATAGGAGCAGGATCCGGGGCTGTAATCATATCCATACTTGATGAAAGGCCTGACATAAAGGCAGTGGCTTGTGATATCAGTATCCCGGCACTGAGTCTTGCAGCTCATAACGCAAGGGTACACAACGTCACGGGAAGGCTCAGGCTCTTCGCCGGGGACCTGTTTGGGGCCTTGTCACGCAAGTTTTCTACCATAGTTGCCAATCCTCCTTATATTGCACTGGTGGAAAAGGATATACTCACACCCGAAGTACTGAGATTCGAGCCCAAAGAGGCACTCTTTGCTGGCAAGACAGGGATGGACATAATACTTAAGATTATACATAAATCCCCTGACTACATATTGCAGGGGGGGTATCTTATTATGGAGTTTGGGTATTCTCAAAAGGACAATGTAGAAAAGGCTATAACTGGGGTGGGATCTCTGTTAATAAATAAGTGGGTAAAAGATCTCTCAGGTAAAGAGCGGGTAGTTGTTGCCCAGAGGATGTGATGTATAAATTCGTGATAGAAGGTGGCATACCGTTAAAAGGTGAGGTTGCGGTCTCTGGCTCTAAGAATGCTGCATTACCCATACTTTGTTCTTCCATACTCTCAGATGGCATATGCAGGTACACAAACATACCGCGCCTTAAGGACATAGACACGATAATCAAGCTGTTAAGCATCTTGGGTGTCGAGATCAAGATGGATGAGAACAATGTAGTAAGTGTGAATCCAGGCAGGATAAAGGCTTTTGAGGCACCTTATGAGCTTGTAAAGAGCATGAGGGCATCTATTCTTATCCTTGGGCCGCTCCTTGCCAGGTATAAGCAGGCCAAGGTGTCTTTGCCGGGTGGATGCGCAATAGGTGTGAGACCTATTGACCTGCACCTAAAGGCCCTTATAAAGATGGGTGCAGATATAGACGTGTCTCATGGATACGTGCTTGCAAAAACCAGTGGGCTTAAAGGTGAAAGGATAATTTTTGACAAGCCCACCGTAGGTGGTACTGAGAATATAATGATGGCCGCCACGCTAGCAAAGGGTACAACCGTTATTGAGGGTGCTGCCAGGGAGCCCGAGATAAAAGACCTTGCTGATGCCTTGAATGGAATGGGGGCTAGGATAGAGGGCGCTGGGGAGAGCACGGTAGTTATAGAAGGGGTGGATAGTTTGTCCGGTGTAGAACACAGGGTTATCCCTGACAGGATAGAGGCAGGTACGTTCATGGCCGCTGCAGCCATAACAGGCGGCCTGGTTGAGATAAAGGGGGTAAATGTGAATCACCTGGCGGCAGTGGTTGAAAAGCTTAAGGAGATGGGAGTTGGTATAGTAGAGAAGGGAGATGCCAGTGTATACGTAGATGGCAGGGGGGGTGTAGGCCCGATTGATGTGGAGACAGCTCCGTACCCGGGTTTCCCCACTGACATGCAGGCCCAGATAATGGCGCTTGCATGTGTTGCAAATGGGGCATCCTCTATCACTGAGAACATATTCGAGAATCGCTTCATGCATGTACCAGAACTCATGAGGATGGGTGCGCAGCTAGAGGAAAAGGGCAATACCGTGTTGGTGAAAGGGATAAGCAGGTTACAGGGTGCCTCTGTAATGGCGACTGACCTGAGGGCGTCTGCTAGCCTAGTTCTTGCTGGGCTAAATGCTAAGGGCAGGACCGAGCTTAGAAGAATATACCACCTCGAGAGGGGTTATGAAGACCTGGATGGAAAACTTAGGATGCTAGGGGCAGGCATAGAAAGACAGGTGGGTGGGATATGATGGATATAGTTAAAACCAGCGTGGCCGGGTGGGAAAAGAGAGTGGAAAAGGCCTACAAGCGTTTACTCTCGATACCTGAGAATGTGGACAAGGACGTAAAGGACATCATTAAAAAGGTCAGGGACCTTGGAGACAATGCACTATTCGAGTATACAAGGTTATTCGATAACTATGACCCGGAAGAAGAGGGGACCTATATAGATGCAGACGCCATAGCATCTTCAGTATCGGCCGTCCCCAAGGAACTACTGGATGCGCTGGAGAGCGCATCGGCAAGGATAAGGGCCTTCCATGCAAGGGAGATGGAGAACTCGTGGTTCATGACAGATGATACAGGGGCCTTTCTAGGCCAGAAGGTGCAACCCATACCCAGTGTCGGGATATACGTGCCTGGCGGCAGGAATGCCTTTCCATCGACATTGCTCATGAACGTTATTCCTGCACGCATAGCAGGCGTGAAAGATATTGTGGTTGTGTCACCAACACCAGGGGGGATTATCAATCCTGCACTCCTGGCAGCTGCGTATATAACTGGCGTGGACAGGATATATCGCGTTGGCGGTGCACAGGCAGTTGCAGCACTTGTATACGGTACCGAGACCATACCCAGGGTGGACAAAATAGTGGGACCGGGTAATATATATGTAAGCCATGCAAAGAGACTTCTTAACGGGATAGTAGGTATAGATTCAATAGCAGGTCCTTCAGAGATACTTGTCGTTGCCGATAAGGGTGCCGATCCTAGGCTGGTTGCCATTGACCTCCTGTCCCAGGCAGAGCACGATCCCATGGCATGTGCCTTTTTGCTTACACCCGAGGAATCACTGGCAGCAGAGGTCACAAGTATCATCAAAGACGAGGTCACGAGTTTACCCAGGAGAGATATAATAAATAGATCCTTGAAAGACCATGGCCTGTGCATTGTGACAAAAGACATGGACGAGGCCATTGAGATATCAAACAAGATTGCGCCTGAGCACCTGGAACTGATGCTGGGTGATGCCTACGAATACCTGGGTAGGGTTGAAAATGCCGGTGCCGTATTTCTGGGATACAATACACCTGAAGCCAGCGGTGATTACATTGCAGGTCCTAATCATACGCTTCCAACGGGTTCTACTGCGCGATTTTCATCTCCACTTGGTGTTTATGACTTTGTAAAAAGGACATCGGTTATCTCTCTCTCCGGGGAATCTTTGTCCAGGCTTGGGCCTGTGGCATCAATAATTGCAAAGGCAGAATCTTTAGATGCACATGCAAGATCTCTGGAATACCGTCTCAAGAGATAGGGTAATATCAAGAATAGCAGGGGTATTACCTGACAATACCTATCTTGTTGGTGGGTGTGTACGCGATATCCTCCTCAAGAAGAGACCGTCTGATTATGATATTGTTTGCTTTTCAGATGTAGAACAGCTGGCAGAGAATATAGCACGGATGTTTGACGCAAACGCGTTCTGGTTAGACAAGCAAAGGGAGGTTGCAAGGTTAAATATACCATCAAAAGGGATCATGGTGGACGTGTCCGCACCAAAGGGCGAGGACATACGTGCTGATCTCCTGTCCAGGGATATCACGATCAATGCCATTGGACTGGACATAAGGCAGAAAAAACTAGTTGACCCTGCTAATGGAAGGTCAGACCTGAATTCCGGAATAATACGCGTAATATCGGAGAAGAACCTCAAGGATGACCCCTTAAGGGTATTAAGGTGCCTCAGGCTTGCCCTGGAGCTGGGTTTTGACATAGAACCAAGCACCCGAGCCATGCTGAAACGTAATGCTCACTTAGTAGATAGTGCTGCTCCTGAGAGGATAGGGTACGAATTTATGAAGTCCCTCTCGGTATCGGGTGGTTCCAGGTTGTTTACTCTTATGGAGGACCTTTCTCTCATAGGAGTTTTCTTCCCGCAGTATGCCTATGCCAAAGACATGGAGCAAGGAAGGCATCACAGGTGGCCGCTTCTTAGGCATGTCATCCTTACCGCAGAGGAGGCAGATGGGCTCATATCCAAAGCGGAATCCTACCTTGAAGGTATAGGGGACTATTTCTTAAAGGAGGTATCCTTAGGTATCACGCGTGGTGCTTTACTCAAGCTTTCTGCTTTCTTGCATGACATAGGTAAGTCTGAGAGCAGGATAGAGACGCCAGACGGTGGCGTGCATTTCTACGGGCATGCGGCGAGGGGGGAAGATATCGCCCGTGCATTCTGTAAACGTATAAGGATGCCCGAAAAGGCAGAAAGAATTGTAACTGGTATAGTTGCCAGGCACATGGCACTACTTGAATTGGCATGCACTGGAGAGCCGAGTAGAAGAAATCTGGCTAGGTTTCTTGACGCCAGTAAAGGCTTTGTACCAGAGATACTTCTGCATGCCTTGGCCGATGCAAGGGCAACTGGAAAGCCGGCAGAGCACGTGGGTTCTGGGCCTTTCATGGAGGCCTTGGTCAGGCGTGCATGGGAATATTATAGGGGCGAGTACTCGGTCCAGAAGGCTAGGCCACTTTTGAATGGCAAGGACGTGATGGAGATCCTTGGCTGTCCGCCCGGGCCACATGTGGGGAAGGCACTAAATATGCTGATGGATGCCAGGGCCGACGGAATACTCAAGACCAAGGAAGATGCCATTAATTACATAATCTCAAGGAAAAGGGCAATTCTACATAAGACTTGTGATTGATACACTATCCGACGCTTAACATCTTGATTATTATGAGTATGTCAACAACCACTATACCGGCGTTTAGCATAATCGGCGGCGTCTTGTGGGATATCTTGGCACCTAGCCTTGCGCCCAGTATGCCTGCTGGTGCTGCAAAGAGTATGATTCTCCATTCAACAACACCGGAAAAGGTATAGGCTGCTGTTGCAATGGAACTATTGATTACAATAAACAAGGTAGATGTTGTTATTGAATAACGTATGTCCTTGTGAAAGACCTGGGTGAGCAAGGGCATTAGGACAACCCCCCCACCTATACCGAATATAGACGATAACATGCCAATCAATAGCCCTGAGATAGATAGTATCCAGGGTTTCTCGGGTACAGAGATTTTGAGCTGACGCATGATAAAGGGGAGTGCCACTACCAGAGTGAAGAGTTTTGAGAGTATTCCTTCTGGTATGATCAATGCGATGTGTGGCCCCAGTATGGCGCCTATGATGCTGCCCGAGAATATCCAGAGCAGTGTTTCTTTCATTGCTGCATAGGTTGATGAGTGACTTAAGTATGAGCTTATGGCAGAGAATGCAACAAAGCATGTTGATGTGGCTATGGCATGATGGATACCGATCTTGGGGAATATTTGTATCAATAAGGGCACGAATATCAAGCCTCCCCCCATGCCCATCATGCCGGCAAAGATCCCGGCCGTTAACCCGGCTAAAAGTCCTAGTAGTATAATTATTGGATCTTCTCCTTCTATGTTCTTAAATATGTATTGAGCTTACGCTTATCATAAGGAAATGATTAATTCCATACCTGGGGCTCAAGTTCATTAAGCTTGAGGGAATACGTGTACATGGTATTCAAAACTATTTTTACTATCTATCATGTCTCTCCAAAAAACCGATTTCATTTGTCAGCAGGAAAGTGGCATGTTCTAGGCTCGGCGTTATTTTGCTCATGGAGCAGGACAGTGGAAGGGACAAAATCCTTGAACAGCCCGGAGCCGTGGATGGCGGAGTATTCGAGATCACGCGCTTGAATCGGGAAAATCGACTTATTTGGGACACCTCTTGCTATC
>QMLJ01000037.1 GCA_003643935.1 Deltaproteobacteria bacterium
ACCAACGTTATAGGTAAGATCAATCCATCGGAAGACACGAGGGCCATACTTGTACTCTCGGCCCATCACGACTCACCCAATTGCTACCGTATCTGGGACCAGGACTTCAAGGGCAAAAGGTATATGCGTTTGATACATATTACCCAGATTATTATTTATTCTTTCCTTGGTTTCTTGCTGGTGGGTGCCTTGGTTGCTTCTTTTCACTTGTTGCATTTCTGGAGGAACCTTACATACATTGATCTTCTATGGATACCATTTGGAATTGCAGTTGCCTACCTTTGGTGGTTCTGCAAGCTGTTCACCCCTTATGCGCCCAGCCTCGGAGCCAATGACAACCTTGCGGCAGTTGCATCTGTCATAGGTGCAGGAAGACAATTGTCTGGAAATAGGCCCAGGCATACACAGGTTTGGCTTGTATCATTTGGTGCAGAGGAAAGGGGCTTCAAGGGATCACTCCACTTTGCAAAGAAGTACAAGTCCGAGCTCAAGGACGCACTTATTGTGAATCTAGACTTAGTAGGCTCAGGTGAAAAGACAATGGTTATCACAAAAGAACCATATTACGGGGCAACGCTATCAGCTGAGGCGGTTGACCTAATACTCAATGCAGCCAAGAGGGCGGGTATTGATGCCATGCCGTACGTAACGCCTGCAGGTGGATCAGATGCCGCTGCACTCTGTTTCCATAATCTGAAGGCGGCCTCTATCTTCAACCTGGGAGCTGACATGTGGCCTCCCATGTGGCATAACGACACGGACCAGCCAGAAGGCCTTGATCCCAGCGTCTTGGAAAACATGGTACACCTTCTTGAAGAGGCAGTAAGGGTAACTGACGAAGGCAGTGCATAGAGGGAATCAGGCCTGTCCCTGAGGTCAAATTTTGAAATACCATTGGCTTACTCATCATGGTAGAGATGGGTTTATTGGAATTAAACGGATACCATGGAGGCTAATACAGCAATGCCCAGATTTTTTGCAGAGATCCATGGGAGCAGGGCCATAATAAGGGGTAAGGATGTAAGCCACATAAGGGGTCCCTTGAGAATGGACATAGGTGAGAGGATACTTGTCCGCGATCATACCAAGGGATACGTTGGTATAATAAGGTCGATTGAACACGACAGGATTACCGTAGACATTGAAAGGAAGACACCCCTCGTAGACAGAACAAAAAGGACGATTCGACTTGGCATATGCATGATCGCGCTGAAAGACATGGATACGATCGTCCGCTTTGCTACCGAACTTGGCGTATCTGAAATCATCCCTGTTGTTTCTTCCAGGTCCAATATCGTAAGGATATCGAGCAAGAGGTTCGAGAGATGGCAGGCAATCATCATGGAGGCAGTAAAGCAGTGTGAACGAAAGAGTATTCCAGTCCTTTACGATGTACTTGTTATGGATGATTTCATAAGGTCTTCATCAATCAGGTGGCCTTATAAGTATTTCGGGCATAAGGAAGGTGAGTTAAGCCTTGTGGATATCAAGCATGATGACGTAGGTATTATAATAGGTCCTGAGGGCGGATTTACGGCTGACGAGATAGACATGCTCCATGATAATGCATTTATACCTGTCAACATGGGTAAGACCACGCTCAGGTCAATAACGTCTGCCATAACAGCAGTGGCTTTTCTAGGGATTTGACACGCTGCCTGATACCCGGATGTTATAATATGCCTTGATTAATTACTGGGATGTGCATACTTGACTTCACGCTCCTGTGGTACTATCTCAAATATGCATAAGGGAAGTATTGCAAGGAGAAGGAGCCATGTTCTTCATAGATCCGCTCTACATAATAATGATTTTGCCTGCCTTTATCTTGAGCATATATGCCCAGATAAAGGTGAAGAGTGCTTATGCCAGGTATTCTAAGATTCCCACCATGCGTGGTATAACAGGGGCAGAGGCAGCACGCATGATACTTGTATCACAAGGCATAAACGATGTGGCCATTGAGCCGGCAAGGGGTTTTCTTACAGATCACTATGATCCCAGCTCAAGGGTCCTGAGATTATCAGAAGGCGTCTATAGTGGAACCTCCATTGCTTCTGTCGGCGTGGCAGCGCACGAGTCCGGACACGCTATTCAGCATGCACGTGGATACGCACCTCTTAAGCTGAGAAGCGCACTTGTGCCTGTTACCATGCTGGGCTCAAACCTGGCGTGGCCGCTTTTGATAATCGGTTTCATATTCATGTCCAGGTCGCTCATTACAGCTGGTATTGTATTCTTCAGTTTTGCTGTACTGTTCCAGCTTGTAACCCTACCCGTAGAATTTGATGCCTCAGCAAGGGCACTTAAGGTGTTACCGGCAACAGGCATCTTGACTGACAAAGAGGTCCAAGGTGCGAGAAAGGTACTCTCAGCAGCTGCAATGACCTATGTTGCAGCAGCAGCAGCAGCCATACTGCAGCTTCTATACTTCATGCTAAGGGCAGGGCTCCTTGGGGGCGGCGATGATTAGCTCTCTACACACTTCTCATCGCCATCCCATAAGCGTTCGGTCCTCGTTTACCATCAGGCCTTGACTTTGTCCTTGTACATGTCCCTCAGCTTGTATTTCAGCACCTTGCCAGACACGTTCCTCGGTAGTGCATCAACTATCTCCAATAGCCTGGGTATCTTGTAGTCTGCGAGTCTTGGCTTGAGGAAGTCTCTAAGCTCGTTGAGATCAAGGCTCTCTCCTGGTTTAAGGCTGACAACCGCCATGACGGTCTCACCCCAGGTGGGATGTGGTATGCCAACAACCACGCCCTCGGCTATCTTGGGATTTTCTGCCATGGCATCCTCCACCTCCTTGGAGTAAACATTCTCACCACCTGTTATGATCATGTCCTTCTTCCTGTCGACAAGCGTGATATAGCCTTCATCATCCATCACGGCAAGGTCACCGGAATAGACCCACCCATCTTTTATAGTCTCTGCTGTTGCCTCTGGGTTCTTATAATACTCCTTCATTGCCATTTCGCCCTTTATAACTAATTCTCCAACCACGTCGGGCTCGGTTATAGTATTCCCGTTGTCATCTACAAGTCGACACTCCATGTTTACGACGTACTTCCCGCCCGCCCCCGCCTTTCTTATCTGGTCCTTTGGCAGGAGGGCCACTCCACCTGGGCCAGCCTCTGTAAAACCGCACAGACAGAAGAAACTGGTGGTCTTGAACTTGTCCATCATCTGCTTGACACCTTCCCTGGACATGGGTGCTGCACCGTATCCATAGTATCGGACCGAGCTCAAGTCGTACTTTTCGAAGTCCTTTGCTCCCATGAGCATGGTGAACATAATGGGTGCCCCGAAGAAGAGTGTTACCCTCTCCTGCTCCATAAGTTTCAACACGTTCTCGGGAGGCCAGAAGTCCTTGTTGACTATGTGGGTAGCTCCTACATAGGTGCCGGGGTTCAGGTACAGGTTAAGCTCTGCTGAGTGGAAAAGAGGGGCCGCGTGTATGATCCTGTCCTCCGGGTTTATCCCTATGAGGGATGTCATAGACGCAGTTATGACCATGTGGGCGTGGTGAACAAAAAGTGCGCCCTTTGGCCTGCCCGTTGTGCCGGAGGTGTATAATATCTCGCTCTCGTCGAATTCATCCACATTGACGCCAGGCTCGTCAATGTTACCTGTATCAAGGACTTCTTCTATGGGATCAATACCTTCAAACCTCCCAGCTCCTGCCGAGAAAAAACCGCGTATCCCCTTTAGCCTTGGCTTCATGTCACTTATGGCCTGTGAGAATATGTCATCGAATACAACACTTATTGCGTCACAGTTGTTGAAGATATATTCTGCCTCGGGCGGAGCCAGCCTGAAGTTAACAGGTACGGCAACACCACCTGCCTTTACTATTCCATAGAAAGTAAGCACGAACATGTCTGTGTTCATCATCCACATTGCCACCTTGTCACCCTTTTTCAAGCCCAGGCCTATCAATGCATTGGCTATGGTATTGACCTTCTCGTTTACCTCCTTCCATGTATACCTCTTGTCCTCGAATATCAGGCCTTCCTTGTCAGGTACCATCCTTGCATTCCTTGTCACCAAATAACCTAAATCCATAAATAATCTCCTTTCATTGATATTTTACACCAACAATAAAACCTTGTCCTCTTAAGGTGCTGTTAACCAGTTAAGAAGATGCCCAATTGAAGGCTATCTCATCGTAGATGATGAATTTATCCATAAAATAGTCTTGTATTTCTATGTGTCAACCCCGCGGGCTTAACAGTAGTCCTTAACCGCTTGATTCAGACTGACCTTGAATATGTAAATCCCTCCCCTGGATTCAATATCTTAATGGGCAACTCCCCCATTATCTCTTTGAGATCCTTAACAGGGTCCTCTAGCGCCTCAAGGCTCAGGCGGAACGCACCCCAGTGCACCGGCACCATTATCTCGGCCCCTAAGTCCTTGAATGCCTTGATGGAGTCTGAGGGAGAGAGGTGATTTATCCTGAACCAGAATGGTCTGTAGCATCCAATAGGCAGGCATGCCACGTCTATCCTGGAATGCCTTGATATGGCATTAAAATGTCTACCGTACCCTGTATCTCCGGCCACGTAGACCGTGGCCTCCTCGGTTGTTACGATATAGCCAACATAGCCTCTCCAAAAGTCGTATACGTTCCTTGCACCCCAGTGTTTTGCAGGTGTGGCTGTTATTGTTGCCCCGGGAATATGTACCTGTTGCCATGGTCTCATCTCAATGATATCTTTCTTGCCAGCCTTCCTTACTATATCTGACGTGTTCCATGCTGAGATAACCAGTACACTATTATCAAGTGCTCTAAGCGTCGGGATATCCATGTGGTCGTAATGGGCATGGGTAAGTAGGACTACATTGAACCCGGTCATATCGGGTATCTTTACAGGAGGGGGGTATGCCCTTTTTATAAAAAGTGCCCGCATACTGAACATGGGGTCTACCAATATTCTTGTGCCCCGCGACTCAAGCGATACAGATGCATGGCCTAGATAGGTAATCCTAATGTTTCCTATCCCTCAGTATTTCTCTCTGCCTCTTGAAGAGGTAACGTATGATGTCCTCTTTGCTCTCTGGGTCGAGCTGTACGAAGTGGGCTGCTACAGCATAGTTCATGCTTGTGGCGTCATATGTTGTAAGTTCCTTTGTCCTTATAACCTCGGCCAGTACCCTTAAAAACAGCAGTGGCATCATCGGGAGGATCATGTCGACCTCAACAAGGTCACCCTTTTCCAGGGGAGAGCTGGAAATGAACTTTATCCCGGATGCGCTTATGTTTACATCCTTGGGGGAGGTCTTGATGAGTGGCACAAAGTCTTCTGCAAGGAAGATGTGGATGAGCAGGTCAAGTTTTCTATTTACTTCCCACAAAGCCTGGCTGAAGGGAGGTTCGCTTGTTCTTGGTAAATCGTCAATACCTGGATATCCGTACTTACCCTTTAGAAAAGAATCTATTATGAGTCTGTTGGCCCGTATCTTTAAAAGTGCATCTGGTATTACCTTGCCTTTATCAGCAGCGTGCGCCAAAAATTTAACGCTATAGTATATCTTGTCGTATATTCTGACGTCCTGCCTTCTCTCTTTGCCAGGCTTTACAGTGAAGTCCATCCTAAGCCTAAATGCATTGTCCTTTCTGTCCATGACCTTTGCATGGCATGCATCATGACCATCAGAGACCTTTACCATCTGTTCCGGTGAGATATTAAGCGCGCTTTCCGGGGTAAAAATAAATTCATCGTCAGATATCTCGGTTATTTTACCCTTTATTATGGTCCCATCAGGTGTATGCAAGGTGAGCTCGGAATTGATATCCAGGATTTTGTCGATCTTCATCTCGGGTTATTCTACCTCTATTCTATTCTTTCCTTTGTTCTTTGCCTCGTAGAGGGCTATGTCAGCTTTTCTTACAAGATCTGAAGGAGAAAGCCCGACCTTATACTGGGTAAGCCCCTGGCTTAAGGTTAACTTGTGACCGGGTATTATTGACATGCGTTCGATGTTTCTCCTTATCCTCTCGGCCAGTTTCAATGCATTGGATAAGCCTGTGTGCGGCATTATAACCATGAATTCCTCACCCCCGTAACGGAAAACCATGTCGCTTTTCCTTACAGATTCTTTTATTTTATCGGCAACTGCCCTAAGTACCCTATCGCCTGCTTGGTGGCCGTAACGGTCATTTACATCCTTAAACCAGTCTATGTCCAGCATTATTAAAGAGAACGTATCACCATATCTGAATACCCTGTCGCATTCTACGGCGAGCATCTGTTCAAACGCTCGGTGGTTGAAGAGGCCGGTAAGACTGTCACTGAAGGCCATATTCTTTAATTGTTCGTTATCAATGAGTTTTGTCATGGCAGGCGCCAATATTTTGACCCAGTCCCTGAATATGTATTCATGAGTCCCCGAGTTTATGCTTAGTAAGACCGAGGCCCTGGTTTTTTGTATTATGGCCATGTCCACGCGTTCCTTTAATACCGGGGGGTGGCCGCCTATCTTTACCTTGAAGTAAGAATAATTCCCCTTGTTTTCCATCTTTTCCAGCATTCTATTTGTATCCCTGGTGCCCCCGTCTTTAGGGTCTAGTACAGAGTATATACTCGTGCCCAGTTCATTAAGGTTGACATACATTGCTGGTGCAGAGATGGGGAATGTTTGTCCCATCAAGGATACGAGGTCTACGAATGCCTGGTGTGCAGATGGTCTTGTCAGCATGGTAACAATACTTTCGGTGAAAAGGGCGAGTGGTTTGGAATCGGTCCATTCCCCCCAAGGATGGTAAACCTCGATACTCCCGTCTACAGTCTCTTTAAGTATCATACACCCTCCATGTTAGGATAAGCGATGTATCCATGCATGTAGCTATGCAAACTATGTGCCTTGATTCATTGCCCCGGTTGGTTTATAATGTTTTATCCGGGGTATAGAATTAATGGCAAAAAAGTTTTTTGATGCAACAGACTGGAAGATTATAAAGTTATTGTCGGAAGACGGGCGAATGACAGCCAAGTCCATGGCAGGAAGGCTTGGTGTTGCAGAGGCCACGGTCAGAAACAGGCTTAAGATGCTGGCAAGATCTGGGAAGTTGAAGGTGAATGCACTTATAGACCACGATACCTTTGAAGATAAGCTTGTTGCTTACGTTGCACTGGAGGTAAAGGAGGTAGAGAGCTTAGACAGGATAGGACTCGAGATATCAAAGTTGCCAAGCGTACAGAGCGTCTCAATAGTCTCGGGCAGGTATGATTACATAGTGGAGATACTGGTCTCGTCCAACAAGGGTATCATCAATTTTCTCAAGGATGAACTGGCCACCATACATGGAATAGGAAAGACTGAGACGTTTATAATACTGAAGAGTTTTAACAAGTGGGTAAGGCTTGACTAGAGAGACTCATATATGAGAAGTCTTGGGTATGTTTTAGGACAGTCAATAATGAGGGCTAGTGAATGCATGTAAACGATTCTATAGAGATCAGGTGGCATGGAAGGGGTGGCCAGGGTGCCATTACTGCGGCCAAGATAGTGGCGAGGGCGGCATTTGAGTCTGGCTACCCAGGGGTCGTAATGATACCCACCTTTGGTACTGAGAGGAGAGGTGCACCGGTAATTACCTCTCTCAAGATAGCAAGGCAAAGGATATACGATCTCTCGGTTATTGAGGAGCCTGACATCGTGGTGGTGCTAGATCATCTTTTGCTCAGGGAGGTGGACGTGACTGCTGGCCTAAAAAAGGGGGGTTTGCTTATAATAAATACTTCGTTAAGGCCAGATGCATACCCTTATAAAGGCATAGTCGTGGCGACCGCGGATGTTAATTCCATCGCCAGGCAGGCAGGGCTTCCCTATGGTGTGGTGAACACCGGTGTAATAGGGGCCTTGGCCAGGGCAACGAACATTTTTAACACGGATATAATCTCACGGGTTATAGAAAAGGAATTCGAGGGTCGAAGCCCGGATGAGAATGTCCAGGCAGCTCTTATTACCTACGAAAATACACAGTTAGGAGGTGGCATGTGGGCTCCCGGGAATGTGGACAGATAACCTCGCATAGTGAGCCAGGCCCTGGTGACGGCGGAAGGACAGGTTCTTGGAGGGTTTTACGTCCTGTAATAAACCTAGATGCCTGCATCCCAAGCAGAAGGAAGGTAGAATCATGCTTTATTTGTTGGTTGTACTGCCCTGATGGCGTTATAACAAGGACAATACCGCCGAGCATAGACTATGAATACTGTAAGGGTTGCGGTATATGCGCCGAGGAGTGTCCTACCAAGGCCATTACCATGGTAGAGGAAACTAGTTTTGCATTAGAGGAGAAGTAGAAAGGTGAAGGTAATAGAATCAGGGAATGTGGCTGCTGCTTTGGGTGTTAAACTGTGCCGGGCCAACGTGATTGCAGCATACCCGATAACTCCGCAGACTCCACTTACGGAAAAACTTTCCGAATTTGTGGAGAGTGGTCAGA
>QMLJ01000038.1 GCA_003643935.1 Deltaproteobacteria bacterium
ATACCAACGAGTGATAGCATAAGATATGGGAGACTAGCCGTTGATACTGGTGTTTTTCCTCTATACGAGGTTGTGGATGGTAAGTACAGGATGACATATGAACCACAGAAGCTTAGACCTGTGGAGGATTATCTTAAAGGCCAGGGAAGGTTCAGGCATCTGGGTGATAAGGATATAGAAAAAATCCAGAGAAGGGTAAGTCAGGAATACGAGAAAATCCTAAGTAAATGCGAGGGCAAATAGCATGGCAGTTGATATAAATAAAATAGATGAGATCATATCGTCGCATGAAAGGTCAGAGGAATCACTTCTCTCTATTCTGCAGTCTTTCCAAAGGGAATTGAACTACGTGCCTGAAGAGGGCATCAAGAGGTTAAGCGAATCCTTTGGCGTTCCTGAAAGCAGGATATTTGCCATGGCAACCTTTTATAAGGCCTTATCCCTGGTCCCGAGAGGGAGGCATACAATAAAGGTTTGCATGGGCACGGCCTGTCATCTGAAAGGTGGAGGACTGATACTCGAGGCGATTGAACGGGAGCTCGGCGTAGAACGCAGTGGCACAACAAAGGATATGAGATTTAGTCTTGAGACCGTTAATTGCGTGGGTGCGTGTGCAATGGCCCCTGTTGTTGTTGTGGATAACGAATATCACGGTCATGCAAGTCCTTCAAATGTTCACAATATCCTGAAAAAATACGAGTAAAAGGATGAGTACAAATGGGAGCCATTAGTTCTTTTAGCGATCTTGATAGGTATCGTGAGAAAATAAGTAGTTCTACCATAGAGGATATACCTAGGGTCTTAATCTGTTTTGGTACTGGATGCCAAGCAAACGGTTCGGTTAAGGTTGCCGAGGAATTTGAGCGTATCATTAAAGACAAGGGCCTGAAAATAGGCGTTGACGTGGGTCTTAAATCCACGGGTTGTCATGGCTATTGTGAGAACGGTCCTCTGGTCGCGATCAAGCCAAAAGATATACTCTATCTTAGGGTGAAACCAAAGGATGTTGCAGAGATAGTGGAGAAGAGTATTGAGGGTGATGATGTCGTCGAGAGGCTCTTGTACAAAGATGTCAACACCAAAGAGGTGATTGAGAAGTACCAGTCAATTCCCTTTTACAAGCATCAGCAAAGGATAGCCCTTAGGAATATTGGAGAGATAGATCCAACATCGATCGATGACTATATACTCAGAGGCGGTTATTCAGCACTGGTCAAGGCCCTGCAGATGGAGCCTGGGGAGGTTGTATCCGAGATAGAAAAATCAGGACTTAGAGGCCGTGGTGGCGGTGGCTTCCCTGCTGGTAGGAAATGGAGTTCATGCAGGAATACCGATGGCGATGTGAGATATGTCATTTGTAATGGTGATGAGGGTGATCCTGGTGCATTCATGGACCGTTCTACAATGGAAGGAGATCCACATTCAATAATAGAAGGCATGATAATTGGTGCCTATGCAATAGGGTCTAACCACGGCTATATATACGTGAGAGACGAATATCCACTTGCCATCAAGAATCTGCAAACTGCCATAGATTCAGCAAGGGAAATGGGTTTCTTAGGTCGTAATATACTAGGCACGGACTTTGATTTTGACATAAAGATAAGCCGTGGCGGTGGAGCGTTTGTATGTGGTGAATCATCTGCCCTTATGAGATCTATTGAAGGCAAGGTAGGTGAACCCAGGGCCAAGTACATAAGGTCAGTTGAGAAAGGTTTGTACGACAAACCCACTGTATTAAATAATGTGGAAACCTGGGCCAATGTACCTGTAATTATAAAGAACGGAGCTGAATGGTATTCCCAGTTTGGTACAGAGAATTCAAAGGGTACAAAAGTCTTCTCATTAGTTGGCAAGGTAAACAACACGGGCCTTGTTGAAGTGCCCATGGGCATCACCATAAGGGAGCTCGTCTACGATATCGGCGGTGGCATACCAAAGGGCAAAAAGTTCAAGGCAGTGCAGACAGGAGGTCCTTCCGGCGGCTGCATACCAGAGAGTCTTATTGACCTGCAGATAGATTTTGACAGCCTCACTGAGGCAGGTTCCATGATGGGTTCAGGCGGCATAATAGTCATGGACGAAGACACGTGCATGGTGGACGTGGCCAAGTATTTTATCTCGTTCCTGGTTGAGGAATCTTGCGGTAAGTGCACCCCGTGCAGGGAAGGGCTCAGGAGGATGCTAGAGATCCTCACAGACATAACCGAGGGAAGGGGTAAGGAAGGTGACATTGAGCTCCTGGAGGAGCTATGCGACGTCCTCAAGTGGGGTGCTTTGTGCGGGCTGGGTACATCTGCAGCAAACCCTGTGCTTACCACCATACGTTATTTCAGGGACGAATACGAGGCGCATATCAGAGATAAAAAATGCCCGGCAGGTGTATGCCAAGCACTAATAACCTATAGAATAGACCCGGAGAAATGTACGGGATGCATGGTGTGTGCCAGAAAGTGTCCGCAGCAGTGTATATCAGGGGAAAAGAGAATGCCGCATACCATTGATACTGAGAGGTGTATCAGGTGCGGTATTTGCAAGGAAGTCTGTCCCTTTGATGCAGTGATCGTTGAATAAGGAAGTGGCGATGGAAAAGATCAAGTTTATCATAGACGGTAAAGAGGTAGAGGCAGTAAAGGATCAGAACGTGCTTGAGGTGGCCCAGGAAAACGGCATATACATACCCAACCTTTGCTCCAACCCAGAGGTCAAGTCAAGCGGGGGTTCCTGCAGGGTATGCCTGGTTGAGGCACACCAGAACGGTAGGATGAGGCTTGTTACATCCTGCAACTATCCTGTAAGGGAAGGCCTGGAGGTAAAGACAGAGACGCCGCTCGTAAAGCGTATAAGGAAGGGTATTCTTGAACTCATGCTTGCACGCGTGCCAGACGCCGAGGTGGTGGTTGAGCTTGCAAGAGAAAACGGCATTGAAGAGCCCAGGTTCAAGAAAGATGAGGGCGATAATTACAGGTACAAGTGTATTGCATGCGGGCTTTGCGTACAGGTATGCGAGGAGGTCGTGGGTGTATCTGCCATAGCCATGCTTAACCGTAGCTATGAAAAGAAGCCAGGTACACCTTATATGAAACCGAGTGAGGTATGTATAGGTTGTGGTGCATGTGCATATGCGTGCCCTACTGGTGCTATATCCATAAAGGACCAAGGGGATACTAGGAAGATATGGGGTAAGGAATTCAAGATGCATACGTGCAGCGTATGTGGCAAGCCTTACATACCCGAGGCACAGATTGATTGGATTGTAGAAACAACAGGTAAGGACAGGTCATTCTTTGATAAGTGTCCTGACTGCAGGTAGTCTTTTATAAGCGTGCCAGTAAACCTTGGAAGAGAGGTGAAGAGGCTTCTCTGCTATTCATCAGGTGCCATGCGCGGTGTGTACTACGCTGGCGTGATGACAGCACTTGACGAGGCAGGAATAAAGTTTTCTGACATTGCAGGTGTAAGCGTTGGTTCTACCGCAGCTGTATGGCACGCAGCCGGCCAGATTCATGAGGTCTTTGATGCCTGGGAAGCGCTATGTAGCTACAGTCTTTCTCCTCATCCATTATTTAACACCTCGAGATCAAGGAATCTGGACTGGCTCATAACAAATGTAAGCCTTCCTTTCCTTGACATGGACCGGCTGAAGGCATCCAATATACGCGTGCATATAGCCGCCTCCAGAATATTCTCACCACTAAATATGCTTAAGGGCAAGGTCTTTGAAAGGAGATACTTCAGGTTCCAGGGCGATTTTCAAGCACACGAGCTCGTTGATGCCATAAGGGCAAGCTGCTACATGCCCTTTATAAATGGGATATTCTCTTCAAAGCGTATAGATGGGGTCAGGTACTTGGATGGTGGTCTCACAGGTAGGATTCCTGTTGACTGTGTGGATACAGCAGTCTTTGACGAGGTGTGGATTGCTGCTGCATCACCGAACGGGGTTAGGGAACTCTTCAACATGGGTCTTAATACCCAAGGTGATACTGAATTCATCTTTATCGTCCCATCAATTGCTCTGCCTACTGCAAGGGGTGAGATAGACCTTGAAAAATTTAAGGCAGGTTTTCAGTTGGGCTTGGAAGATACAGGGGCTATAATAAAAACCAGGGAGCAAGGTACAGGCTAGCGAAGCTTTCGGCTCTCAGCGGCCAGCTTCAAGCGAAAAAAAAGTCATGGATACTTGCTAGGGGTCAATAACTTAACCTGATCTTTACCTTTTATTTATTGTGTTACGTGGTACATGGGATTGGCCCGCATGCATTTTCGCCACCTGAAACGTGCTGTCTGTCTTATTAAAAAAAGGTCAGTATATTGAATCCGTATCAGATAAGTGTTCAGAGAAAGGGTGGATACAAAGAGGTAATCACTATAGCATTACCGCTTATACTGAGCACTGGTGCGTGGACGGTACAGTATTTTATAGACCGCATGTTCCTGGCTTGGTATTCACCCCAGGCAATAGCCGCTGCCATGCCTGCCGGCATGTTCTGCTTTACCATCATGAGCCTTTTCCTAGGTACGGCAGGCTACTCGAGCACGTTTGTAGCACAATACTTTGGAGCATCTCGTAATGACAGGATAGGTCCCTCTGTGTGGCAGGGTATATACGTGGCAATTATTGGTGGAATTGTGCTTGGGTTATTCATACCAATTGCAAGGCCTCTTTTTCGCCTTGCAGGCCATGCACCGGACGTACAGGAGCTTGAGGTTATTTATTTTCAGATTCTGACTTTAGGAGCGTTTCCCGTGATTGCGTGTTCTGCCCTTGGGGGCTTCTTCTCTGGAAGGGGTAGGCCCTGGCCTATCATGTGGATAAGCTCTGTAGGGACCGTGATAAACCTTGTGCTTGACTATACCATGATATTTGGAAAATGGGGATTTCCTGAGATGGGCATAAAGGGGGCCGGAATAGCGACGGTAATCTCCAGCTATGTCTCACTTGCTATTTATTTATGCCTTGTGTTCAGGGATCCCTATGAAAGGCTATATTCAACTGTAAGTGGATGGCGGTTTGATTGTGATCTGTTCTCGCGCCTTGTGAGGTATGGCCTACCTAGTGGTGTCGAGTTCTTCTTGGACATAGGTGCGTTTTCCATGTTCATCCTTATTGTGGGTCGCCTTGGTACAATGGAACTTGCATCCACAAACATAGCCTTTAACATAAACAATCTCGCCTTTATGCCCATGATTGGTTTTGGCATGGCCGTAAGCGTGCTCGTGGGTAAGTATCTGGGTATGGATAGGCCTGATATTGCCGAGAGAAGTGTGTACTCTGGTTTCAAGCTTACGTTTGTTTACATGCTTTTTGTGGCCATTGCATATGTCCTCGTCCCTGATGTATTTATTATGCCATTTACACTTAAGGCCGATGCAACAAGGTTTAAAGAAATCCATGATATCACGGTTGTACTCTTGAGGTTTGTCGCGCTTTACTCCATCTTTGATACCATGAACATCATCTTTGCATCTGCAATAAAGGGTGCGGGTGATACCAAGTATGTAATGATAATGATACTCGTGCTTTCGCTTGCGCTTTTGGTCATACCCGTATACATAGGCGTGGTCTTGTTACACAAGGGGATATGTGTTGCCTGGAGCTTTGCAACCCTTTATGTCATAGTACTTGGCATAAGTTTTCTCATGCGATTCAGGGGAGGTAAATGGAAGGGCATGCGCGTTATAAGGGAAACACCGGAAATACTTCCACCTTCTGGACTGATCTAGGGAAAGGTACATGATCGCCTGCGCTTTGTAAGGAGTATTACGTCTTTTATGGCATCAATGCTTCTTGCCTCCATCCATCGCGTTTCAAAGTTGGGGTCTTGTACCACCTGTGCAATGGCTGCAAGTGAACATAGGTGCATATGTCTCATGTCCTTTGTTCCTATGAGCACAAACACTGCATGCACTGCCTGGGTGTCTTGTGAGAACACAATACCCTGCCTGGATCTCGCAACAAGGATATCCAGCTTTTTCTCGCCTTCTATGATAATATGGGGTACTGCAAGGTAAGGGCTCAGCACGGTCGAGCCCTCAGCCTCTCTCTTTATAAGCAATTCCTGTAGGTAACCTGCATCAATGACCATCCTCTTGGACATCTCCCTTGCCATCAGGCCAAAGAATTCTTCTTTTGTCATTGACTTGTCCAGGTCCAGCACCACGCATTTCTTTATTATCTCGTCGAATTGATCTGTAAATATCTCGTCCCTTTCTATTATTATCTCCTTGAGTTCCTCTTCCAGCGAATATGATGTAAGTTCCCTCGCTGTTATCCTTTCTATGAGGTGCATGAGTGCAAATTCTCTTTTCTTTCCTATATCTTTTCTGTAGACGTAGAAGATAGTACCTATTATGCTCAAGATCAGTGTGGTGAGAAGACTTACCTTGCCCATTTCCAGCAAGAGCAGGGTAAGGCCAATGGTTCCTAAGATTTGCAGCCATGGGTAAAGTGGAGACATGAACTCGGGCTGGTAGTTTTGTACACGGCTCTCCCGCATTACCATGGTGGATATGCACGAGAATATATAGGTAAGAATAAGAACAGAGGATGCTGCCTTTACAACGATTTCCAATTGCATAAACAGGCTTACAATAACAAGAGAGCCGGTAACTAGTACGGATACATGGGGCGTATTAAATCTCTTGTTGATTTTTCCGAACAGTTCCGGGAAGAGTCCATCCCTACTAAGTGCCAGCGGATACCTGGAAGACGCCATGATACCTGCGTTGGCTGCTGAAAGGATAGCCAGTATTGCTATGAGGCTGAAGATGGCATTTCCGTGTTCTCCCATGAAAGCCTCTGCACCCGTGGACACAGGTGTCAGAGATCCTCTGAGGATACCAGGGCTAAGCACGCCTGTGGTTACGAAGATAACTGAAAGGTAGACGAGGCTTGTTATGAAAAGCGAGATTATCATGCCCTTGGGGATTACCTTGCCTGGCCTATCCACTTCTTCAGCAATACTTGCTATCTTGAGAAGACCGCCGAATGACACGAATATAAAACCTGCTGCAGATAACATGCCTTTGAGTCCCATTGGGAGAAAGGGTTCAAAGTGTATTACACTTACAAAGGATATGCCCGTTACCACGTAGTAGATGATAGCCGTGATTATTACTGCTACCAGTATGGACTGTATCCTGCCGGCCTCCTTTATGCCTATGAGGTTAAGGGAGAGGAAAGCAAGGCATAGTAATACCGCCAGTAGGTGGGGATTTGTGGTAAAAAAAGACTCTGAAAATACGGCTATGGCAAGTAGCTCCATAGCGCTTTTTAGGCATAGAGAGAGCCATGTAATAAGGCCGTATACCGTACCCACCGCAGGTCCCAGGCTTCGTGATACAAAAAAGTAAGCGCCCCCTGATCTTGGCATTGCCGAGGAAAGCTCTGCCTGGCTCAGCATTCCCATCATGGCAAGAAGTCCAGCAATTATGTATGATCCAAGTAGACCAGGCCCTGCCTTTGCAAAAGCAAGACCCGGGAGAATAAAGAGGCCAGAGAGCATTGCACCTGTTGATATGCTTACTATCTCGCCCAGGCCTAGGTCTCTCTTCAGCCTTGCTGAATCCTTTCTCTGCTTAAACCTGTCCCGTATCTTTAACACGCATCCCACCCACTACTTTGGTTCTTCTTAATAAGTCAATCTATACACTTAGTTATATTTTGTGTACAGGGCTTAGTTTGAGGCGTCAGGCTCTAGGTGCCAGGAAGAAAATGAATCTGTCCGTTGTCAGTAATCCGTGGTCCGTTGTCAAACCCCATGTTTCTGTCTGGTGCTTGTTACCCATGTCCTGATCTAGAACTTTTACCATTGTCTTGACCTATTCAACCTTATATCTTGTACTCCATACCTACATCTCCTTTGTGCCTTGACTTTATCCCTATGCCAGGAATTTTTTTACCTTGCACCTTATACCCTATACCTTAAGCCTTATTAATTCATACCTTGCATCTTAGACAATGAACCATATCTTTCTTTTGACGCCTGACGCCTGACGCCTGACGCCTGACGCCTGACGCCTGACGCCCAGTTTTTTACATCTTGCAATTTATCGAGATATAATATAGCTCACTATGATTAGAACAGTAGTTTCAGAGGTGAAGAGCCCATGAAGGTTGGATTAGATGAGGTCGAACATGTCTCAAGGCTTGCGCGGATACGCCTTAAAGAACAGGAGATAAGCAAGTTCTCAAAAGAGCTAAGTAGTATACTTGAATACATGGAGCTCCTTGATGAATTGGAAACAAGGGATGTAAGTCCAACCGTGCATACGCTCTCCATCACCAATGCACTGAGGGCGGACAGCAATAGACCCTCCTTATCTCAGAAGGAAGCGCTCCTGAATGCACCTTCAGAGAGTAATGGTATGTTCTCTGTGCCCAAGGTTATAGAATAAGGATTTTATGTAAATGTTGGATATTGCCAGGAAATACAGAAGAGAC
>QMLJ01000039.1 GCA_003643935.1 Deltaproteobacteria bacterium
AAGGGCAAGGGTGGTCGCTAACAGCGACCGGGGGTAACCCTAGGGAAAGTGCCACAGAAAACAGACCGCTATCCTGTATTTGGGGTAGTAAGGGTGAAACGGTGAGGTAAGAGCTCACCAGTTCCTCGGGTGACCGGGGAAGCTAGGTAAACCCCACCCGGAGCAAGACCAATAGAGGGGCTTAAGGGGCGGCCCGTCCTGCCCCTGGGTAGGTCGCTTGAGATGGCAGGCAACTGTCATCCTAGATGAATGATTGCCACCTGGCATGGGGTAACCCTTGGCAGGGACAGAACCCGGCTTATGACCTGCTTCAGCCCATAACGAGTTGAGGATGATATTTTATGTATACCTCGCGATTTGAAGTAAGTCATATAGAAAAGATCAGGCGTTCGGTCTACGTTTTCTTAAGGGACGAACTTGAAAGAAGGCTACTAGACATAGCGCTGGTAACGCCCTACAGGTCATGCGAGGCAAGGGGTGTGCCTTACCCATTTGCTGAGCCAGGTGAGATGCGCCCCAAGAAAAGGGAATTATCCAGGGAATACCTGGACACCAGGCCTTTCCTTATAATATTCATGGAAGAGGCACTCTCAGAGGAACACCAGAAATACATCAGGTTCAGCAACTCCAACAGGGTAAGAAAGGATAACATATCCTTGATACCTGGCTTTAACCTGCAAAAATCTATCTATTCCGGTGTACACTTTTTCGAGCGGGAGTCTTTCTTCGAACTTCTTGAGGAATTACTGGACGTGGATTATGCACTACTTATACAGAGAGATACAAGGTACAAGAAAAGGAACAGGTACTCGCTTACGCATTTCCACGTTAAAATAGACTGGCCTACTGCCGAGGCTGCAGAGGATCTAGCAAAGGAATTGAGGTACATCTCAAAAAACCTATATGAAAAAGGCGAAAGGTATGCAGATGCTCTCCAGCAAAAACTCTTTGAGTACTATGGGTGGCATCATCAATCCGTGGGTGGGAGAAGGACAGCCGCCCTTGTAGCAGCCCAGTACCTGAAGAGCGTGCCAGGACTATCAACGGTCTATGTATCGAGCTCAGAGAGCAGGACATTTACCAGATACTCGGAAAGAGGTGTTGGAAGGTATGCAATAATAGAGCTGGACAAGTCGTATGCAGAGGAACTTGCCACATCAAACGGCATTAACATAAATGCCTTTCATCAAGGATATGTCCTTGGGGAGAGTGAAGAGCACTACGCAGTATTATTCTTCGTGATGTATAGGCATACCGAGTGGGGTATACCGCCCATGGATGGCAAATTGAGGATATTAAACCCGGATTATAACTGGCTGGCAGTGGATGTTGAACTGGTTTTACCCCTGCCCAATGCTATAAGCTTCAGGCCCATACGTGCCAAGTGGGTATACAAGACCTAGGCTCACAAAGAGACAGGAGGTTCAAGTTGGGGAATATCATTGACGGCAAGGGTATGTCTGAAGACCTTCAAGAGAGGATCAAGGAAGAGGCTTCTATGTTCACCAGGGAGCACGGGAGACCTCCTGGCCTTGCAGTTATCGTGGTAGGAGATGATCCTGCATCCAAAGTGTATGTGAGAAACAAGGAAAAGGCTTGCGAGAGAGCGGGCATTATCTCGTTTAATTACAGACTTTCTTCTGATAAGACCCATGATGAAGTAGTGAGGTTGATCAAGGAGTTAAACTTGAGGAATGATGTTGACGGCATACTGGTGCAACTCCCCTTACCTTCACACCTTGATGCAGACCAGGTACTCATGACCATAGACCCTTCGAAAGATGTTGACGGTTTCCACCCGTATAACCTTGGAAGGCTCCTTATGGGCCTACCCACGGTTATACCTTGTACACCCCAGGGTATAATGTACATGTTAAGGGCCTCAGGTATAGACCCCGATGGTAAAGATGCAGTTGTCATAGGTAGAAGCAATATAGTAGGCAAGCCGGTTGCAACACTACTCACCCTTTCCCATGCAACAGTAACCATATGCCATAGCCATACAAAGGACCTTGATGACAAGGTGAAGGCGGCCGACATACTTATCTCTGCCGTGGGCAAGCCACGCATGGTAAAGGGAGAGTGGATAAAGCAAGGGGCTGTGGTTATTGATGTGGGTATTACCAGGGATAAAGATGGAAAGTTAACCGGGGACGTGGACTTTGATGTTGCAAGAAAGCGGGCAAGCCTTATTACACCGGTTCCAGGCGGCGTTGGACCCATGACAATAGCCATGCTACTCATGAATACAATAACGCTGGCAAAGGGACATGTGTCATGATCATTACCGAACAGAAAGATCTTTCAGAGATCCTTGAAAGCCTTGAACCCTTTAGGAATATTTTCATAACGGGTTGTGGTGAATGCGCGGCTGCATGCAAGACAGGCGGAGAAGAAGAAGTAAGACAAATGTCAGAGACTCTCAAGCACAATGGTTTCAATGTAACCGGTACCACTGTAATAGATGAGGCATGCCATGTCCTGCTTACAAAGAGGGTGTACAGGGAACATGCCAAGGAGATAGGTGAAAGTGATTGCGTACTCGTGATGTCTTGCGGGGCAGGTGTACAGGCTACTGCCCTGGTCCTCGATATACCGGCTATTCCCGCACTTAACAGCCTATTTCTGGGTGACACGTTGAGATTCGGACAGTTTGAGGAATACTGCAGCATGTGCGGCCAGTGTGTACTCGCAACAACAGGTGGCATATGCCCTGTAACAAGATGCCCAAAGGGACTGCTCAATGGGCCATGCGGTGGTGTTGATAATAACGGTATGTGCGAGGTGGATAGAACGAGAAAGTGCGCGTGGGTTGAGATCTACGAGAGACTCAAGAAGACAGGCAGGGTTGAGAGACTAAGAAGGATAGTACCTCCCAGAGACTTTTCCAGGGCAAGGCATCCGTCCAGAAGGGATATAAGAAAAACGGAAAATGCTTGACAAAGACTTTATTATAACCGCGGAATTACAACCCCCAAAAGGCCCGGACACGTCGAGGTTTATAGAAAAGGCCCGGGTGTTGAAGCACAAGGTGCATGCATTGAACGTGACAGACAACCAGAGGGCCACATTGAGGCTCTCATCCCTTGCAGGATGTACAATACTTGCGAGGGAAGGTATAACGCCTGTATTCCAGGTGACCTGCAGGGACAGGAATCGTCTTGCAATACAGTCAGACCTCCTTGGTGCGCATGCACTTGGCATAAGACATGTTCTTGCAATAACAGGTGATGACATATCAGCCGGCGACCATAAGGAGGCAAAGCAGGTCTTTGATCTAGATTCCATACAACTCATATCCATAATAGATAATATGAATAAGGGCTTTAGTGACTCAGGGTTTGCCTTGCAAGGTAGCACAGACTTCACTATCGGCGCGGTAGTGAATCCATTCTCAATACCCGAGGAGCTCAATCTTCTAAGGTTTGACAAGAAAATATCAGCTGGTGCAAGGTTCTTTCAGACGCAGGCAGTGTACGATATAGATGGTTTCAAAAAATTCATGGACAAGGTGGCTGGTAGGGGTGTAAAGATCCTGGCTGGAATTCTTCTGCTCAAGTCTTTAAGAATGGCGCACTTTATAAACCAGAATGTGCCTGGTGTCATGGTGCCAGATAACCTTATGGAGGAACTAGAGACATCCAGTGTCCCCCTTATGAAGGGAATGGAGATAGCTGCGAGGATTATAAGAGAACTCAAGGGCGTCTCAGATGGTGTTCATATAATGGCCATGGGAATGGAAGAAAGGGTGCCCGAGATACTGGAGATGGTGTAATGAGAACCCCACTTTTTGAAGAACACGTAAGGCTCGGTGCAAGGATGGTAGACTTCCACGGCTGGGAGTTGCCGGTCTGGTATACCAGCATCACAAAAGAGCATATGGCTACCAGGACATCTTGCGGCCTGTTTGATATAAGCCACATGGGTGAGATCTACGTGAAGGGCGAGGGAGCCCAGGATTTTCTTGAGAAGGCATTGACAATAAAGGTTTCCTCCATGGAGAGATTCCAGGTGAGGTACGCCTTCATGCTGAATTCAAATGGGGGTATCATTGACGACCTCACCGTGTATTGCCTTGAACCAGGCCTCCATTATATGCTGTGTGTTAATGCATCTAATACCCCAAAGGATTACGAGTGGCTATCCAGCATACCAGGAGCAGATGGGCTGTTGGACAACAGGAGCGATGATACTGCCATGTTGGCTGTACAAGGCCCAAATGCACGCTTTTACCTTGAGAAGTGCCTTGGCTTTGATATCAACTCCATTGCGTACTACAGATTTACATTCCACAGTGCGGACCTGACAGGAAATACAGAGCTGTTGATATCTAGGACCGGTTACACCGGTGCTGATGGAGTTGAGATATTCATGGACACAAGACTGTGTAAAGCCCTCTGGAACATGCTTATTGACTCTGGTGCAATACCATGCGGTCTTGGTGCAAGGGATACCCTGAGGCTGGAGATGGGTTATCCCCTGCATGGAAACGACATAGATGAGGGGACAACACCCATTGAGGCAGGGCTTAGTTTTGCAGTGGACATGGACAGCCACCAGTTTATTGGTAGGGAAACGCTTTTAAGGCAGAGGCAGAATGGTGTCAGCAGAAGATTGAGGGGTCTCGTGCTTGATGACAGGGGCATACCGAGGCAAGGCTACGTATGCATGAAAGAAGGCAGGGATATAGGCAAGGTAACCTCTGGGAGCATATCGCCTGTACTTAATCGGGGCATTGCCCTGGCCTATATTGATTCTTCCATCAATTACAGTGAGATTGTCTCCGTCATGATAAGGTCCAAGCCTCTTAAAGCTACAGTAATAAAGCCTCCTTTTGTAAAGGGGCAGATACATAAATGATACCAAGCGAGGTGTATTATGAAATTTCCTGAAGATCTCAAGTATACCAAGGATCATGAGTGGGGCAGGCCCGATGGTAACAGGCTGATAGCAGGTATTACCGACTATGCCCAGGATGAACTCGGTGACATAGTGTACATTGAATTAAATGACAAGGGTAGTTCAATCAAGCAGGGAGAAGTCTTTGGAACGGTTGAATCAGTAAAGGCTGTCTCAGAACTCTATGCACCAGCAAGTGGTACTATTGTTGAGATAAACGAGGCCTTGCTGGAAGCACCAGAGATAATAAACAAGGATCCCTATGGGGATGGCTGGATGATAGTAATCGAGATGGAGGATAGAGCTGAACTGAACAACCTTATGGATTCTCAAGAATATAGGACGTACGTGGAAAAAGAGGCAAAGTAGATGTCCTATGTATCACTCAACCAGGAGGAGAAAGAAAGGTTATTTGAGAAGCTAGGTATTACCAATACTGGGGATCTGTTCAAGACTATCCCCGAGAGATTTCTTCTTGAAAGAGACCTCAAAATACCAGGCCCTTATGACGAGCAGACCATTGAATCCATGTTAAGTAGCAATCCATCAAGGGTAGTATTTGCAGGTGGAGGTATATACAGACATTATATACCCGCTGTGGTGGATACCATTGCATCAAGGCAGGAATTCTACACATCCTACACACCTTACCAGCCAGAGATCAGCCAGGGAACATTACAGGTAATCTTTGAATACCAGAGCATGATGACAAGGCTCATGCACATGGACGTATCAAATGCATCCATGTATGACGGTGCAACTGCACTTGCTGAGGCATGCCTGATGGCGATAAGGGCTAAAAAGGTGAAGAGGATACTCCTAAGCAAGTCCATAAACCCTGCATACAGGTCTGTCGTAAGGACTTATCTAAGGTCAATAGACGGGTTAGAGGTGGAAGAGGTTCCCTTTGATAGCATCACAGGCCAGGTTGATCTGGATGTGCTTAAGAAGGCAACCATGGCCAACAAAAGGAGTGCTTTCTTTATACAGAGCCCCAATTACTTTGGGATAATAGAACCCATGGACGAGGTCGCTTCCATTATGCAGGACGCGGCATTCTGGGGCATTGTTGTGACAGAGGCCATTTCCCTTGGCATAATGAGGCCCCCGGGGGACTATGGTCCTGATGTCGTGGTCGGAGATGCACAGTCGTTTGGTAATCCACCGTCTGCAGGCGGCCCTTTGCTGGGTTTTTTCTGTACCAAAAGGGAGTACATAAGGAGTATGCCAGGAAGGCTGGTTGGTCTTACAAGGGATAAAGACGGGAGGCAGGCCTTCTGCCTGACATTGGCGACAAGGGAACAGCACATAAGAAGGGAAAAGGCGACATCAAATATCTGTTCCAACCAGGGCCTGTGCGTGCTCAGGGCAGCGGTATATCTCAGTACTGTTGGTCCCCGTGGGCTCAGGACCATAGCAGAACAGTGTGCTTCTGGTGCGCGTTACCTTTTGGCACTCCTTGGGAAGAGGGGTATAGGGACCGTGTTTACAGGTCCTGTCTTCAACGAGTTTGTGCTGAGAATAGATGACGGGTCACGTGAAAGGGCTAGTCAGGCCGGCATAGTACCAGGGATAAGGATAGACGAGTACTATCCTGAATTAACTGACTCTCAACTTATAACCGTAACCGAGATGAACTCAGAGAGGGATTGCAAATGGTTATTAGACATAATGTAACAAGATCTACTGAGCTCTTGGAACCTGTCGTGTATTCCTTGTCCGACCATGGAAAAAACAAGGTTAATCCGCCAAGGCCCTTTGAGGCCATAGAACTTGGCGACGTGGACAGGCCTCTTGTCAATCACGATCTCCCTGACCTGCCCGACATATCAGAGGTAGAGGTGGTAAGGCATTACACGAGGCTGTCAAGGCTGAACTATGCCATAGACCTGGGTATGTATCCCCTTGGCTCGTGTACAATGAAGTACAACCCGAAGATATCCGAGAAGGTTGCCGCAAAGATAGGCAACATACATCCTGGTGATACTGAGGCAATGCAGACCATACTTGGCTTGCTTAGTAACCTTGAAGCCCATCTTGAAGAGATATGCGGCATGGATGCATGTACTCTCTGGCCGGCAGCCGGTGCTCATGGCGAGCTCACAGGCATGATGATAATAAAGAAGGCAATGGTTGAGAGGGGAGAGGACAGGCGCGAAGTGTTAATCCCTGATACAGCACATGGAACAAACCCGGCATCATGTACCATAGCAGGATTCAAAGCAGTTAAAGTGCCCTCTGGTGACAAGGGATACCTGGAGGCCTCTACCTTAAGAAAACTTATAAATGAAGACGTGGCAGCACTAATGATCACCAATCCCAATACCCTTGGTATATTTGAACAAGATATAGCTGAGATATCCGAGCTCCTGCATGAAAACGGCTCGTACCTTTACATGGACGGGGCAAACATGAATGCACTTATGGGTATTGCGAGACCAGGGGAAATGGGCGTGGACTGCATGCACCTGAACCTGCACAAGACATTTGCATCGCCTCATGGCGGTGGTGGACCCGGGAGTGGGCCGGTGCTCGTCAAGGACGAACTGGCCCCATATCTTCCTATGCCATGGATAGTAAAAGACGAAGAAGAAAGATTTAGACTGCTTACAAATGCCCCCCAAAGCATAGGAATGATACATTCAGGTCTGGGCAACCTCTCGGTACTCATGAAGACCCTAAGTTACATTTCCAGCCTGGGAGGGAAAGGAATAAGAGAGGCTGCAGAGGTATCTGTGCTTATAGCCAACTACATGAAGAAATGCCTTAAGGACTCCTATTACCTACCGTATGACACCCCTACCCTGCACGAGTTTGTATTGACAGATAAATACCAGAAAGAAAGGGGCGTTACCACGATGGATATTGCAAAGGCCCTTATGGATTTTGGATTTCACCCACCCACTGTATATTTCCCATTGGTGGTGACAGGTGCCATGATGATAGAGCCCACAGAAACCGAGCCTTTAGACGAGATAGAACGCTTTATAGATGCCATGAAGCAGATTGACGAGCTATCTCGGAAAGATCCCGGAGCATTTTCATCCATACCCAGGGCAACACCTGTATCAAGGGTTGACGAGGTGTGGGCAGCCAGGAGACTTGTACTTACCTGGGACATGGTGGAATCCATCATGGGAGAACCTCCATCTAAATGATTAAAGACAATACAATCGCTGATACCTCTTTGGTGGAAAGGATCAAGCAGGGAGACACACGTGCAATGGAGATGATTGTTGAACGTTATTCAAACAAGGTCTACAACCTGGCATATCATCTTACCAGGGATTCCACGGCTGCAGAGGAAATCATGCAAGATGTCTTTCTTACCGTTCTATCCAAGATACACACATTAAATAACAATGCATACTTTTCCACCTGGCTGTATCGGGTAACCACAAATGCGGCATA